>CAURTM010000127.1:0-2613 GCA_963527735.1 uncultured Streptococcus sp. | reverse complement strand
TTTACCGTCTTTTCCGCTCCAAAGGATTCTGGATTACAGAATTCATTCTCTTTGTCCTCTTGCTACTGGGTGCCACTATCGGGGCTACAGGCCATCTGATGGCAATCCAGACAGAAGAACCAGAAATTCCAACCCATGGTTGGGACGGTATTCAAGCTCTTATCAATGCGTCTAGCAATGATTCAAACCTTGTTTTTCTCTGCATTATTCTAACATGTTTAGTTCTTGGGGTCGATCTAATCGGCAAGCTTTATAAAAATAGTTTGACAGTTGGCGTTTCTCGTACAGAGTTTTTCTTCGCTAAATCCTTTGTTCTAGCAAGTATCGCTCTCTTACAACTCATCGCCAGCCTTGTGATTGCTTTTGTTCCCTCAACTCTACTAAACGGACTTGGTACGATACCTGATGGTTTTGTTACTAATCTCCTCTTAATGATTTTCCTTCAATTTCTCTGCCTTCTCGCTTGGCTTTCGATTATTTCCTTTATTCTCTACCTGACTCATTCTTATCTTGCCGTATTTATTGGTTATCTGATTAGCTCTATCATCCTTTCTATGCCAATGATCATTTTTCCAAATATCAAATTTTTACCATATTTGTCCTTGCATTTTTCCTATGCTATGACTGCTAATAGTGAATCCATTTTCTATACACTTATAGTTAGCTTAGCTGTTATTGTAATCTTTAATCTAAGTGGATTGACAGTTTTCAAAAAGAAAAGTCTATAATAAAACGACCTCCTCTAGCCTACAGAGGAGGTTTCTTTCGTTAAAAGTAAATGAAAACCGACAACCACTGCCCATCTGTGCTTAGTTTCATCTCTGCACCGAGAAGATGGCATAATTCCTCAGTGATATAAAGGCCTAAACCAGAGGATTCTTCCGTGTCTGATAGATTTTCAGAATAAAAACGATTGCTGAGATTTTCTATTCTTTTGATGGGCTGTTTAACAAGGTTTGCAACCTCTAAGACAAGCTGTTCCTTTTCCTTTCGCAAAGATAGACGCGCTTCTTCCTTGCCATGTTTGAAGACATTCCCAAGCAAATTTTGTAAAATTCGATCCAGCAAGTCTTCATCAGTCCTCGTTGTTAAACCAGCTTCAACCTTAAAATCAAGCGTGATATTTGCCGCCTGAAAAACATCATAATAAGCCAGAGTCTTTTTGGTGATAAAAGCTGAAAGATCCACTTCTTCCAGTTTCGGTTTGACAGCTCCTTCCATCAAACGACGATATTCTAGGAGAGCCTCCAAACGTTTGGAAACTAAATCAAGATGCTGGGCGATTTTTTGTAAGGTTTCTGCTTGGTCTTCAGGAGACTTTATCAATTGTTGGGTGTAGCCTGAAGCGATAGTCAGAGGCGTCCGAATATCATGGGCAATATTGCTGATGGCCATATCCAGAGTCTGCTTTTCCCTTTTCATCACCAATCGAGATTGCTCTACTTCCTGAAATAGATTCTCAATCTGCTGGTAGAGATGTAAAAAATGTTTGGAAAAAATGCTGATTCCGACTCTTTTCATACTACCTGTGAGAATCTTGTCTTCAATCTGTTGACTCAAGTTTTTAAGTGCTAGATGGTAGCGAATTAATACAATCGATAAAATAATTAGGAGTACCAGTAGAACAAAGATTATCATGTAGGTCATTGCTTGTCTCCTTTTAATCTTACCCCAACTCCCCAAATGGTTTCAATATATTCTTGATTTGGGTCAAGCTGGTTTAATTTTTTACGAAGATTACTCAAATGCGTATTGAGAGTATTATCTCCAGGTAGGTAGCTATCCTCCCAGACCAATTCATAAAGTTCTTCCTTGGTGAAAATTTTCTTAGGATGTTTGAGGAGAGTTTGAAGAATTAAGCATTCTTTCTTGGCAAGGCGAATGGTTTCCTGGCTATTTTTGATTTCAAAACTTTCTGCATCAAACTGGATATTTTTCAAGTTTTGTGGCAGATTTTCAGTTTTTCCTATTTCCATAGGCTGTTTTTCTGCACTTTGGCGTAATTGAACAGTAACTCTAGCAAAGACTTCGTCCAAATCAAAAGGTTTGACTATGTAATCATTGGCACCGTCTAAGAGATATTGACTGATTAACTTCTTATCGCTCAAAGCCGTTAGCATAATGACTGGAGTTTGACTTTGTTCCCTGATGGCTTTTAAAACCTGA
Source organism: uncultured Streptococcus sp. (assembly GCA_963527735.1). Classification (GTDB taxonomy): domain Bacteria; phylum Bacillota; class Bacilli; order Lactobacillales; family Streptococcaceae; genus Streptococcus. The sequence goes on along the minus strand of CAURTM010000127.1, from coordinate 447 downwards.
TCCCCATTTTTCCCAGGAAGCATGATATCTAGCAAAACGAGGTCAATCCCACCTTGGTCAAAACGCATGATTCCTTCAGTTCCTGAAAAGGCTTGAATCACCTCATGCTCCTCAGTAAGAAGTGTTCGCAAAATCTCTTGAATGTCACTATTGTCTTCAATAACCAATATCCTAGCCATAAATACCAACCTTTCTGCAACTATTATAGCATGTTTTATTGATAAAGCTTAAACAGAAAAGCTCCTCGCATAAAAGCGCGAGAAAGCCTTAGAGGATTAAAATATAAAATCCACTTGCTAGATGACCTAGTATCCCTATAGTTGCTAGTGAAAACTAATCTAGCAGAATGAATCTCTCATTTCTCCCCTACTAGTCCGTAATTCGTTGATACATTTCGGGTCTTCTATCTCGAAACAAGCCCCAGTTTAGGCGTTCGCTTGCTCCCTT
>CAURTM010000126.1:0-2642 GCA_963527735.1 uncultured Streptococcus sp. | reverse complement strand
TATAGCCATTGTTATCTTTTTCTACTGTTTCAAGAACCTCTTTCACTTCTGCTGGTGCTGATTCTACTGTATGGATTGTAAATGTTGTCATCATAAAACCTCTTTTCATGTTGTTGAAACCTAGTCTATCACAGATTCTATACCGTGTATAATATATATTTTAAATTGCACTGATAGAAATTTTTTATGAAAGCAAAAAATCACACGCGATGTGTGATTTCATTATTTGTCAAAATACTTTTTAGTCTCAACAATAACAACTGGTGATAAAACTAAGAGGGCAATCAAGTTTGGCAGAGCCATCAAAGCGTTGACAATATCTGCGATAATCCAGACCATATCCAACTCGATAAATCCTCCCAACAAGACCATGAGCACAAAGACCACACGGTAGAGCCAGATAAAGCGAACCCCAAAGAGAAACTCGAAACAGCGTTCTCCATAGTAGTTCCAACCTAGAATCGTTGTAAAGGCAAAAAGTACAAGGAAGATGGTCAAGAGGGCAGGCCCAAAGTGTGAAAATACTGTTGAGAAGGCTGACTGAGTCAAAGCCACTCCATTCAAGTCACTATTCCATACTCCAGTTACCAAGATGGTCAAACCAGTCAGAGTACAAATGATGAGGGTATCAATAAAGGTTCCTGTCATGGAAATCAAACCTTGCTCTACTGGTTCATTTGTCTTAGCTGCAGCAGCTGCAATGGGAGCAGAACCCAGACCAGATTCGTTTGAGAACACACCACGCGCCACACCATTTTGAATAGCCATCCGAATGCTAGCACCGGCAAATCCACCTACCGCAGCAACCGGACTAAAAGCGGATGTCAAAATTAGAGTGATTGTAGCAGGGATTTTCCCGATATTAAAGAAAATAACTGTAAGAGTTCCCAAAATATAAATAATAGCCATAAAAGGAACAACAGTAGTTGAAACCTTAGAAATGGACTTGAGTCCACCAAAGACTGCAATCGCTACAAATACAGACAAAACAAGAGCCGTGATAGCTGGCGAAATAGTCGTCGTATTTTGGATAGATTCTGTAATCGAGTTGACTTGGGTAAAGGTCCCGATCCCCAACAAAGCTACTAGAACACCTGCTAGGGCAAAGAAGATGGCAAGTGGTCGCCACTTTTCTCCCATACCTAGAAGGATATAATGCATCGGACCTCCCGCCACTGCACCATGGTCATCCTTGGTACGGTATTTGATAGCCAAGAGTCCTTCCGCATACTTGGTAGCCATCCCAAAGAAAGCAGCCATCCACATCCAAAAGAGGGCTCCTGGGCCACCGACCTTTATAGCCGTCGCGACTCCGATAATATTTCCCGTACCAACTGTCGCTGCGAGTGCTGTACACAAGGCCGCAAAGCTGGATACATCGCCATGCCCCTTGTCCTTAGTAAAAATAAGCTGGAAGGCCTTGGGCAGACGCAAAACCTGCAAGAGGCCTAGACGAGCAGTTAGGTAAATCCCTGTTCCGACTAATAAAATCAAGAGGGGTGGGCCCCAAGCAAAAGCATCGATTGATTTAAGCAATTCTAACATTTCCTTCTCCTATCTTTTCAACCCCAAAAGAAAGAGCACATGCAAGATACATGTACTCTGGAATGCTTAGATAAATGCTAAAAAGCGGTCTATCCTAGCTCTGTCCTTTTACCTGAGAGTTTGAGCAGTTGCCTGCCTTGCCCCTTCGGTGCCTTTACGGTCTCTCCAGAGTTCCGTCCATTTACAGTCATGGAAAATCAAACGATTCCCCACTTCTATTAAACTTCATTCGGTGTTGGTATTTAATTGATTCTTATTTTACAAAAAATGTTGGCTTTTGTCAATGTGTTTATTAGTAAAAATTAGTTCAACAGTTTTTACTTTATAAAGTCCAGAATACTGCTATCCTTTAAAAGTGACAATAGTCGCACCACTGCCTCCAGCATTTTGTGGGGCATAGCCGAAACTCTTGACATGTTTGTTTCTTTGTAGGTATTTGGTGACACCTTCACGGATGACACCTGTTCCGATACCATGGATGATATCAACTTGAGCCATATTATTAAGCAAGGCTTGGTCGATAAAGGCATCTAGCTCATTCATGGCTTCTTCATAGCGCTTGCCTCGAAGGTCCAGTCTAGCTTGAGGTCCTCGCCCAGAAGTTCGTTTCACCACATTGACCTGTTTCTTCTTGACTTGTTTTTCTTGCTGGGCTTGAACAAGGTCAAACTCTTTCTCTTCCAAGGTCATCTTAATCAAACCAACTTGGGCTTCCCAGCGGCCATCCTTGAGTTGACTGGTCAAGGTACCACGCTGTCCATAACTGAGAACCACGATATCATCTCCCACCTTTGGAGCACGTTTTTTCTTGGCCTTTTGAAGAACCTTATTTTTAGATAAATCTACTTTTTCAGGGGCCAATTTTTTCAACTTGGCCTTAGCTTCAATGATTTCATGGGGTTTGAGTTGAGATTTACTATGAAGATTCTTAAGAATCTGGTCACTTTCACTGAGGGCCATGTCCACAATCTCACTAGCTTGTTCACGCGCTTTATTGAGCTCGGTTTCCTTTTCACGATTGAGCTCGTTGTAAAGTTTTTTTAGAGCACGGTTCATCTTGAGATTTTCTTGCTCCACCTCACGGATATTGTCCAAGC
>CAURTM010000125.1:0-2679 GCA_963527735.1 uncultured Streptococcus sp. | reverse complement strand
TTTTAGAATAAGGAATGCACTATGAAAAAATTATTTATACTCATATCCAACCTGCTTGCTAGTTTGTTCTTTGTTTGGGTATTTACCATTTGGACTGATACATATGTCTCCTATTATTACCCCAACGTTGTTGTACGTGATTCTTCCCCTGAAACAACTTTTCAGCATGTTGCTACACGCTTGGAAAAACTAGCAGAAGAAACGGATAGCTTTATTGCGATTCAACACCAAGATCCTAACTCAGAAGGTACTACAGTTTTTTCTTATACGACCTTTGGGAACGGAAAGTTGCCTGATGGGCTTCAGGAAAAAAATCTAGAAGATGCTCAAAGTAGTAGTGTTGAAACAAACTATTTTGTATTCGATGGAAACCTAGATATTCACTTGCTAAGGGAGGAGCTAAGTCAACTTGGCTTGACTAACATGCACCTGACAATTCCATCTAAACTATCTACGTTAATGGCTATCTTTAGTAACGGATTTCAGTTAATCAGTTTATTGATTTTCATCTTAACCTTTGGAGCACTGACTTTAATTAGTCAAATTAGCCAATTACGGTCGTCGGGCATTCGCCTCATTTCAGGAGAGAAACGGTGGTCCATTTTCCTTAGACCAGTTGGTGAGGATTTGAAAGGGATAGCTGTTGGTTTCAGTTTAGCTGGCGTGCTCGCCATTCTTATGCAAAAAATTCTGTCGCTTCCAACGCAATCCCTAATGACCATAGGAGAAGGCTTGCTCAGTTATAATCTCATCTTGTTGTCGATCTCCCTGTTTTTCGCTCAACTCTTCGCAGTTGGGATAAAAAAGATACACCTGATGCAGATTATAAAAGGGCAAGTGCCTGTCAGAGGAATCATTAGTTTGATTTTAATCGGTCAACTATTAGCGATTATTATTGTAACGCTGGGAATAGGGAGTAGCTTAAAGTATTCCCAAGCCTGGCAACAGCATCGGATTGGACAAGAGGTTTGGAGTCAGGAAAGGCAACTGACTATCCTATCAATCAGCCGTGAAGGAACGAGTCCTGGTTTTGATGAACAAGCTCAAAGAAAACTCAGAACTTGGTATCAATTGATGGATCTGGCTGTTTCAGAACAAAAGGCTTTCTTATCTAGACACCAGTTAATTGACCGTACTTTGCAAAATGGCATGGCTTCCTCCAAAAACTTGACAACCTCTACAGAATGGCACGATTACAGCCCGAATGGCAATGTCCTTATCGTCACACCGCAATACTTGGAGCGTCAAAACATTCCTGTAGATACAACTATTGAGCAAAAGATGAATCACCTTGATGTAGGGGAGTTTGTCTTATTGCTGCCTGAACACCTCCGTTCAGAGGAAGAACATTATAAATCTGTTTTTGAAGACGACTTAACCAGTCGCATGTCTAGTAAAGATGAACGACAGCAAATGACTGCTACGGTAGGTTATTTGGAATCAGGTCATGATCGTTTTGTGTATAATACGACCCCTATTTCTTACCAGCAGTTTTTGAAAGATCCAATCATCATTGTTATAACACCCCAATCAACTGGTCCACAGTCCATTTTGTTTTGGGTAGACGCAGTACAGAACTACGTTCTCTTTAATCAATTGTCTGATGCCCAGGAGCTTATCCAGAGACAAGGCATTGAAAATTGGGTCTCAGAAATGCAAACAGGTTACCACAACTACATCACATTATCGGATAATATCCAGAGGGAACGTTGGGTAATGCTAGCAGGAGCTGTGCTTGGGATTGCAACTTCAATCTTGTTGTTTAACACTATGAATAGGCTCTACTTTGAAGAATTTAGACGTGCCATTTTTATCAAACGCATTGCAGGTCTCAGGTTCTTAGAAATCCATCGCACTTATCTCTTTGCTCAACTGGGTGTGTTTTTACTGGGATTTGTTGCGAGTGTATTTCTTATGGTAGAGATAGTAGTTGCTTTCTTAGTCTTGTTACTCTTTACTGGTCTATCTCTTTTACAGTTACATGTCCAAATGCAGAAAGAAAACAAGATGTCCATGCTTGTTTTGAAGGGAGGTTAATATGATTGAACTTAAACAGGTGAGTAAATCTTTTGGAGAACGAGAGTTATTTTCGAATCTTTCAATGACATTTGAGGCTGGAAAAGTCTATGCCTTAATTGGTTCAAGTGGTAGCGGAAAAACAACCTTGATGAACATGATTGGGAAATTAGAATCTTATGATGGGACGATTTTTTACCGAGGTAAAGACTTGGCCAATTATAAATCGAGTGATTTTTTCCGTCACGAATTGGGCTACCTCTTCCAGAACTTTGGCTTAATTGAAAACCAAAGTATTGAAGAAAACCTTAAGCTAGGTCTCATTGGTCAAAAGTTGAGTCGGTCGGAACAGCGGTTGAGGCAGAAGCAGGCTTTAGAACAGGTCGGCCTGGCTTATCTTGACCTAGATAAGCGCATCTTTGAGTTATCGGGCGGAGAATCGCAACGGGTTGCCTTGGCAAAAGTTATCTTAAAGAATCCACCCCTTATTCTGGCAGATGAGCCAACAGCTTCAATAGACCCAGCAACCTCTCAGTTGATTATGGAGATTTTGCTATCTCTTCGAGATGATAATAGGCTAATCATTATCGCAACACATAATCCGGCAATTTGGGAGATGGCTGATGAAGTGTTCACGATGGATCGTCTGAAATAAAAATCCTT
>CAURTM010000124.1:0-2715 GCA_963527735.1 uncultured Streptococcus sp. | reverse complement strand
AGACCACTTTTGACTTTGTTTTCCAACTCTTAGGACAAGGAAACTATGTGGTTAGTTATGGTCAGACTCAGATTGATGGCCTTGCTTATGCCCAGTACAATATCTTCCGTTTAGAAAATGGAAAAATTGTAGAGCATTGGGACAATAAGGAAGTCATGCCTAAGGTAGAAGACATGACCAATCGAGGAAAGTTTTAAAATGAGGACAAAGAATGATTGAATACAAAAATGTAGCACTGCGCTACACAGAAAAGGATGTCTTGAGAGATGTCAACTTACAGATTGAGGATGGGGAATTTATGGTTTTAGTAGGACCTTCTGGGTCAGGTAAGACGACCATGCTCAAGATGATTAACCGTCTTTTGGAACCAACTGATGGAAATATTTATATGGATGGGAAGCGCATCAAAGACTATGATGAGCGTGAACTTCGTCTTTCTACTGGTTATGTTTTACAGGCTATTGCTCTTTTTCCAAATCTAACAGTTGCGGAAAATATTGCTCTCATTCCTGAAATGAAGGGGTGGAGCAAGGAAGAAATTACGAAGAAAACAGAAGAGCTTTTGGCTAAGGTTGGTTTACCAGTAGCCGAGTATGGGCATCGCTTACCTAGTGAATTATCTGGTGGAGAACAGCAACGGATCGGTATTGTCCGAGCTATGATTGGTCAGCCTAAGATTCTCCTCATGGATGAGCCTTTTTCGGCTCTTGATGCTATTTCGAGAAAACAGTTACAGGTTCTGACTAAAGAATTGCATAAAGAGTTTGGGATGACAACTATTTTTGTAACCCATGATACGGATGAAGCTCTGAAATTGGCGGACCGTATTGCTGTCTTGCAGGATGGAGAGATTCGTCAGGTGGCGAATCCTGAGACCATTTTAAAAGCTCCTGCAACAGAATTTGTAGCAGACTTGTTTGGAGGTAGTGTTCATGACTAATTTAATTGCAACTTTTCAGGATCGTTTTAGTGATTGGTTGACAGCTCTATCTCAACATTTGCAGTTGTCACTTTTGACCCTGTTACTAGCTATTTTTATCGCGATTCCTTTGGCTGTTTATCTTCGCTATCATGAGAAGTTGGCGGATTGGGTTTTGCAGATTGCAGGGATTTTCCAGACTATTCCGTCACTGGCCTTGTTAGGGCTCTTTATTCCCTTGATGGGAATTGGAACCTTGCCTGCTTTGACAGCTCTAGTGATTTATGCGATCTTTCCGATTTTACAAAATACCATCACTGGACTCAAGGGAATTGATCCGAGTCTGCAAGAGGCTGGGATTGCCTTTGGGATGACCAGATGGGAGCGTCTCAAGAAGTTTGAAATTCCACTTGCCATGCCTGTTATGATGTCTGGGATTCGGACGGCAGCTGTCTTGATTATCGGTACGGCAACCTTGGCTGCCTTGATTGGTGCAGGGGGGCTGGGTTCCTTTATCCTTTTGGGAATTGACCGTAATAATGCCAGTCTGATTTTGATTGGGGCACTTTCTTCTGCAGTGCTTGCTATTGCCTTTAACTTCCTACTAAAAGTGATGGAAAAAGCAAAATTGCGGACGATTTTTTCTGGTTTTGCCTTGGTGACCTTATTGCTAGGTCTGTCTTATAGTCCAGCCCTCTTAGCTCAAAAAGAGAAGGAAAACTTGGTGATTGCTGGAAAATTGGGTCCAGAACCAGAAATTTTGGCCAATATGTATAAGTTACTGATTGAAGAAAATACCAGCATGACTGCGACTGTTAAACCAAATTTTGGGAAAACAAGCTTTCTCTATGAAGCTTTGAAAAAAGGTGATATTGACATCTATCCTGAATTTACCGGTACGGTGACTGAAAGTTTGCTTCAACCATCACCGAAAGTGAGTCATGAGCCAGAGCAGGTTTATAATGTGGCGCGTGATGGCATTGCCAAACAGGATCATCTAGCCTATCTCAAACCCATGTCTTATCAAAATACCTATGCTGTAGCTGTTCCGAAAAAGATTGCTCAAGAATATGGCTTGAAGACCATTTCGGACTTGAAAAAAGTGGAAGGGCAGTTGAAGGCAGGCTTTACACTTGAGTTTAATGACCGTGAAGATGGAAATAAGGGCTTGCAATCAATGTATGGTCTCAATCTCAATGTAGCGACCATGGAGCCAGCCCTTCGCTATCAGGCAATTCAGTCAGGTGATATTCAAATCACGGATGCCTATTCGACTGATGCGGAATTGGCGCGTTATGATTTACAGGTCTTGGAAGATGACAAGCAACTCTTCCCACCTTATCAAGGGGCTCCACTAATGAAAGAAGCTCTTCTCAAGAAACATCCAGAGTTGGAAACAGTTCTCAATAAATTGGCTGGTAAAATTACTGAAAGCCAGATGAGCCAGCTCAACTACCAAGTCGGTGTTGAAGGCAAGTCAGCAGAACAAGTAGCCAAGGAGTTTCTACAAGAACAAGGTTTGTTGAAGAAATGATGGGGCAGAGACTTTAAGCATACTGAACTAAACTTCCTTAAACGACTAGATAAAAGAATGCTCAGACAATTTCGTCTGGGCTTTTTGATTATTGAAAAGATAAGAAACTCAGTAGCCTAGAAATAAGGCAACCGAGCTTTAATCTGTATTCAATTTTTAGGAATGAGAAGGTCTAGATAAAATTGGACAACTTCCTGTTCTGTGAAATCTTGCCCTTTTTTGAGCCACCAGGTCAATGTCTCGATAAAGTTGGTTACAACTA
>CAURTM010000123.1:0-2719 GCA_963527735.1 uncultured Streptococcus sp. | reverse complement strand
CTGCAAATGATAGTTCTGGAGTTGGACGAAGGCTTTCAAATACGTAAGATTTGATGCCGTGTTTGGCAAGAACTGCCGCAGATTCAAAGGCAAACTCTGGTGAGAAGTGACGGCTATCGTAGGCGATTGCGACACCACGTTCTTTTTCGTTTCCACCTTTTGACTCAATCAAACGAGCCAAACCTTCAGTAGCTTGGCGAACAACGTAGATGTTGATGCGGTTTGTACCAGCACCAATCAAGCCACGCATACCTGCAGTACCAAATTCAAGATTTGTATAGAAGGCATCTTCCTTTGTTTTTTCGTCCATATTTTCCAAATCTTGACGAAGGTAGTCAGGAAGCTCCGCAAAATCAACCCATTTCTGGTAATTTTCTTGGTAAGACATTAAAATTCTCCTTTTTGTAAATTGTTTTAACCGTTCACATTATAGCACTTTTTAGCATTTTAGTAAAACGGTAGCATAATTTTCAGAAAAGTAGTGACATATGCCTGTTTATCAAGTCTTGAATGCCTTAGGGAAACATGCTATACTACTTGTATGATTATTTTACAAGCTAATAAAATTGAACGTTCTTTTGCAGGAGAGGTTCTTTTTGATAATATCAACCTGCAGGTTGATGAACGAGATCGAATTGCCCTTGTTGGGAAAAATGGAGCAGGTAAGTCTACTCTTTTGAAGATTTTGGTTGGAGAAGAGGAGCCAACTAGTGGAGAAATCAATAAGAAAAAAGATATTTCTCTGTCTTACCTAGCCCAAGATAGCCGTTTTGAGTCTGAAAATACCATCTACGATGAGATGCTTCATGTCTTTGATGACTTGCGTCGAACTGAGAAACAACTTCGTCAGATGGAGCTAGAGATGGGAGAAAAGTCTGGTGAGGATTTAGAGAAACTGATGTCAGATTACGACCGCTTATCTGAGAATTTTCGCCAAGCAGGTGGCTTTACCTATGAAGCTGATATTCGAGCGATTTTGAATGGTTTCAAGTTTGACGAGTCTATGTGGCAGATGAAAATTGCTGAGCTTTCTGGTGGTCAAAACACTCGTCTGGCGCTGGCCAAAATGCTCCTTGAAAAGCCCAATCTCTTGGTCTTGGACGAGCCGACCAACCACTTGGATATTGGAACTATAGCCTGGCTAGAGAATTACTTGGTAAATTATAGCGGTGCCCTCATTATCGTCAGCCACGACCGTTATTTCTTGGACAAGGTTGCGACAATTACGCTGGATTTGACCAAGCATTCCTTGGATCGCTATGTGGGCAATTACTCTCGTTTTGTCGAGTTGAAGGAGCAGAAGCTAGCTACTGAGGCAAAAAACTATGAAAAGCAACAAAAGGAAATCGCTGCTCTGGAAGACTTCGTCAATCGCAATCTAGTCCGAGCGTCAACGACTAAACGTGCCCAATCTCGCCGCAAACAACTGGAAAAAATGGAACGTTTGGACAAGCCTGAAGCGGGTAAGAAATCAGCCAATATGACCTTCCAGTCTGAAAAAACGTCGGGCAATGTTGTTTTGACTGTTGAAAATGCGGCTATTGGCTATGATGGGGAAGTCCTGTCACAACCGATTAACCTAGACCTTCGTAAGATGAATGCTGTCGCCATCGTTGGTCCAAATGGTATCGGAAAGTCAACCTTTATCAAGTCTATAGTAGACCAGATTCCTTTTATCAAGGGTGAAAAGCGCTTTGGCGCTAATGTTGAGGTTGGCTACTATGACCAAACCCAAAGCAAGCTGACACCAAGTAATACGGTCCTAGATGAACTCTGGAATGATTTCAAATTGACACCGGAAGTTGAAATCCGTAACCGCCTAGGTGCTTTCCTTTTTTCTGGAGATGATGTCAAAAAATCAGTCGGCATGCTGTCTGGTGGCGAAAAAGCTCGCTTACTTTTGGCTAAATTATCTATGGAAAACAACAACTTCCTGATCCTTGACGAGCCGACCAACCACTTGGATATTGATAGCAAGGAAGTGCTAGAAAATGCCTTGATTGACTTTGATGGAACCTTGCTTTTTGTTAGCCACGACCGTTACTTTATTAATCGAGTGGCAACTCATGTACTGGAATTGTCTGAGAATGGTTCAACTCTCTACCTTGGAGATTACGATTACTATGTTGAGAAGAAAGCAGAAGTAGAAATGACTCAGGATGAGGAAGCTTCAACTAGCAATCAAGCAAAAGAAGCAAGTCCAGTTAATGACTATCAGGCCCAGAAAGAAAGTCAAAAAGAAGTTCGCAAGCTCATGCGACAAATTGAAAATCTAGAAGCTGAAATTGAAGAGCTAGAAAGTCAAAGCCAAGCCATTTCTGAACAAATGTTGGAAACAAACGATGCAGGTAAACTCATGGAATTGCAGGCTGAATTGGATAAAATCAGCCACCGTCAGGAAGAAGCCATGCTTGAATGGGAAGAATTATCAGAGCAGGTGTAAAGATGGAACATCTTGGAAAAGTATTTCGTGAATTTCGGACAAGTGGAAATTATTCTTTAAAGGAGGCTGCAGGCGAATCCTGCTCTACCTCTCAGTTATCTCGCTTTGAGCTTGGGGAGTCTGACCTAGCAGTCTCACGTTTCTTTGAGATTTTGGATAACATTCATGTTACAATCGAAAATTTCATGGATAAGGCAAGGGATTTTCACAATCATGAACATGTTGCCATGATGGGACAAATTGTGCCTCTTTACTATTCAAATGATATTGCAGGTT
>CAURTM010000122.1:0-2749 GCA_963527735.1 uncultured Streptococcus sp. | reverse complement strand
ATGTCGGTGAAGACGGAAGCGAAGAACTTGCCAATGAAATTGCTCAAGAAATCGCAGAAGAATTCGAAGACGTTGAAGTCGAGATTCACCAAGGCCAACAACCAGTTTACCCATACCTATTTAGTGTGGAATAAGATTAATGAAGAACTGAGAAATCAGTTCTTTTTTCTTTTTAAGTAAATGAAATCGGTATCTTTTTAATAAAAACAAAAATAACATTCATAAATAAACGTTAAAATAGAAAATTCAGAAAATTTCTTCTTTTCTCTTGAAAAATTTTGAAAAAATGGTATGATAGTAACAAGTTATTTTTAAGAGAAGAGAAAGGGGAACAATGGAGAAAATCAGTTTAGAATCTCCTAAGACGGGGTCGGACCTAGTTTTGGAAACACTTCGTGATTTAGGAATTGATACCATCTTTGGTTATCCTGGTGGTGCTGTCTTGCCTTTTTATGATGCGATATATAATTTTAAAGGCATTCGCCACATTCTAGGGCGCCATGAGCAAGGTTGTTTGCATGAAGCTGAAGGTTATGCCAAATCAACTGGAAAGTTGGGTGTTGCCGTCGTCACTAGCGGACCAGGAGCAACAAATGCCATTACAGGGATTGCAGATGCCATGAGCGATAGCGTTCCCCTTTTGGTCTTTACAGGTCAGGTGGCGCGAGCAGGTATTGGGAAGGATGCCTTTCAGGAGGCAGACATCGTGGGAATTACCATGCCAATCACTAAGTACAATTACCAAGTTCGTGAGACAGCTGATATTCCGCGTATCATTACGGAAGCTGTCCATATCGCAACTACAGGTCGTCCAGGGCCAGTTGTCATTGACCTACCTAAAGACGTATCTGCTTTAGAAACAGACTTCATCTATTCACCAGAAGTGAACCTACCAAGCTATCAACCAACTCTTGAGCCAAATGATATGCAAATCAAGAAAATCTTGAAGCAATTATCCAAGGCTAAAAAGCCAGTCTTGCTAGCTGGTGGTGGAATTAGTTATGCTGAAGCAGCTGCAGAATTAAATGAATTTGCAGAACGCTATCAAATTCCAGTGGTAACCAGTCTTTTGGGACAAGGAACGATTGCAACGAGTCACCCACTCTTCCTTGGAATGGGAGGCATGCACGGGTCATTCGCAGCTAATATTGCCATGACGGAAGCGGACTTTATGATTAGTATTGGTTGTCGTTTCGATGATCGCTTGACGGGGAATCCTAAGACCTTCGCTAAGAATGCTAAGGTTGCTCACATTGATATTGACCCAGCTGAGATTGGCAAGATTATCAGTGCGGATATTCCAGTAGTTGGAGATGCTAAGAAAGCCTTGCAAATGTTGCTGGCCGAACCAACAGTTCATAACAATACTGAAAAATGGATTGAAAAAGTCACTAAAGACAAGAACCGCGTTCGTTCTTATGATAAGAAAGAGCGTGTGGTTCAACCGCAAGCAGTTATTGAACGAATTGGTGAATTGACGAATGGAGATGCCATTGTGGTAACAGACGTTGGTCAACACCAAATGTGGACAGCCCAGTATTATCCCTACCAAAATGAACGTCAGTTAGTGACTTCAGGTGGTTTGGGAACGATGGGATTTGGAATTCCAGCAGCAATCGGAGCTAAAATTGCTAACCCAGATAAGGAAGTAGTCTTGTTTGTTGGGGATGGCGGTTTCCAAATGACTAACCAGGAATTGGCGATTTTGAACATTTACAAGGTACCAATCAAGGTGGTTATGCTGAACAACCACTCACTTGGAATGGTTCGCCAATGGCAGGAATCCTTCTATGAAGGTAGAACATCTGAGTCAGTCTTTGACACCCTTCCAGATTTCCAATTGATGGCACAAGCTTACGGTATTAAAAACTATAAGTTTGACAATCCTGAGACCTTGGCTCAAGACCTTGAAGTCATCACTGAGAATGTTCCTATGCTAATCGAGGTAGATATTTCTCGTAAGGAACAGGTGTTACCAATGGTACCAGCTGGTAAGAGTAATCATGAGATGTTGGGGGTGAAGTTCCATGCGTAGAATGTTAACAGCAAAACTACAAAATCGTTCAGGAGTCCTCAATCGCTTTACTGGCGTTCTGTCTCGTCGTCAGGTTAATATCGAAAGTATCTCTGTTGGAGCAACAGAAGATCCGAATGTATCGCGTATCACCATTATTATTGATGTAGCTTCTCATGATGAAGTGGAGCAAATCATTAAGCAACTCAATCGTCAGATTGATGTGATTCGCATTCGAGATATTACAGACAAGCCTCATTTGGAGCGCGAGGTGATTTTGGTTAAGATGTCAGCGCCAGCTGAGAAGCGAGCTGAGATTCTAGCAATTATTCAACCTTTCCGTGCAACGGTGGTAGACGTAGCACCAAGCTCGATTACCATTCAGATGACAGGAAATGCTGAAAAGAGTGAAGCTCTATTGCGAGTCATTCGACCATACGGTATTCGCAATATTGCTCGAACTGGTGCAACTGGATTTACCCGCGATTAATACTCTTCGAAAATCAAATTCAAATCACGTCAGCTTTGCCTTGCCGTACTCAAGTACAGCCTGCGGCTAGCTTCCTAATTTGCTCTTTGATTTTCATTGAGTATAAAAATATTTTAAATTTGTTAAACCAGCCTAAAAGGCAATAAATAATAGAAAAGAGAGAAAAACTATGGCAGTTCAAATGGAATATGAAAAAGATGTTAAAGTAGCAGCACTTGACGGTAAAAAAATCGCCGTTATCGGTT
>CAURTM010000121.1:0-2843 GCA_963527735.1 uncultured Streptococcus sp. | reverse complement strand
ATCTTTGCAAAGTGCTTTGAAACGTTGATATAATCGTATTGATTAACGTTTTGAGGCAACTGACCTTGTCAGGTTGCAGCCACATTTGTAAGCGACTAAAGTCGCAACAACTGTGTCAATTGCACCAATTTAGTAAGAAAGTACAAAAAGAACACCCCGAAAGGTGCTCTTTGTAAGTATAGTAATTCTTTCGAATTAACGTTTACTAAATTGTGATGCTTTACGAGCTTTCTTAAGACCTGGTTTGGAAAGTATGAATTTCAGTTGGACTAAAAACAGCGTAATATCAAGACTTTTCTCCGCTTTTATAAAAGCTTTTTTCCAATCAAATTCAACTAATTTTATCCGAATGGTGTGGATTTTACCCCCAAAATTACAGAGAATGGAGCTGATAAACACTAAACGTTCACACCATTAGTTAAATGATTTTTTGTTCATCATTTTTCTTAGATGATAGAACTTCTAATTTATTTCTTATTCAAGCAAAAACAACCTGCTATAAGTAAGAAAGAGGAAGATACAAGAAAAACACGGCGTAAAAACCGATTCAGTTCATTGTCCTCAATCCTTGTCTGCTTCATTTTCTTTTACGAGATCGTTTTGTGAATCTTTTTCAGAGAGTTTTTGATCAATATACTTGTCAATGTTTTCATAAAATTCCTTGGTCGCTTCACTATCTAATGTTGGCGAGTTCTGAACTTGATTCACTTTCAATTGAACAGATTGAATACCGTAAGAGGCTTGTTTTTGGTGGAGTGTTTCTAATTCTTCTTCTGAAATCGGATCTCCAACAACCGTCAAGACCAATTCATTGTTACTTGACTTGTAGACTTGATTAATAACCGTATAATTGGCGAACTCTTTTCCTACAAACTGTTTGATCCCTTCTTTGCGCGCTTGTTCTATTGTCAGAGTAACTGCCGAATAGCTAGCTGGAAGAATCAACAATACAATCAAAGATATCAAGCCAATTCTCATTTTAATGCTCAGCTCTTTAAATGAAGTTAAAGGAGATTTTCTCATCAAAATTCTTGTTCCAACAATGTTGGCTAGCATGATAAAGACACAGTTGATCAAGAAAAGATAGAGAGCCCCCAATAAAAATCGTACATTCCCATTAGCTAAACCATAGCCAGCAGTACAGATAGGCGGCATCAGAGCTGTAGCAATGGCTACTCCTGGCACGATATTGTTTGCTTCTTTTTTCCTTGAACCGATCACACCAGCAATCCCACCAGCAATAGCAATGAGGACATCCCAAATGGTTGGAGAGGTTCGTGCAATCAACTCGCTACTTGCATAAGACAAGGGAGAAATCCAGAAATACAGAGTCGAGACAAGCAAACTGACCAACACTTGAGTCAATAAAACCTCTAGAGATTGCTTGATTAAACGCGTATCAAAAATAGCTAAACCGAATCCCAGTCCAACAATCGGTGTCATGAGAGGTGAAATCAACATGGCTCCTATAATGACAGCTGTTGAATTCATATTTAGTCCGATAGAGGCAATAAAAATTGCACACATCAAAATCGCTGTATCTCTCAATCGAACATGAAGGTCATCGTATAATTTCTCACGGTATTCCCGTGTTGAATAATTGGCAGTCATTTGTCCTCTCCTCTTTCCTTATTTAAATTGGTATAATAATTAAAAATAACAGCTGATAAACAGCCAAAAAATATGAGCCCATAAATCGTCAAGAAGACACTGGTAATCCTTCCAATCAAGGTCACAGCTAGGAGATCCCCGTAGCCGACAGTCGTCGAAGTCACAAAAGCATACCAAAGACCGTCTCCGTAATTTGTGATAGCAGGTTCAACTAGGAAAAGCACGCCTCCTGACCCAAAAACAAAGGTCACAAAACTCAGAGCAAACCGAGTAAAACCCGTAACCTGCATAATATGCCATAACATTTTTAAACGTTTCATTTGTTCTCCTTATTCATACTAGCTCCTGACCGAGCCGTTTTTTTCCAATAATCAAAGTGAAGATAGGACATGATCTCCATCAGAGAAAGATAGACAAACTGATAGATCTGATTTAAGCTGATTATCAACTGATATTGTTTGAAAAATGACTGGAAGAAAGACCAGATATGACTGTCTTGAATCAGTCCCTTCTTAATATCAGACAGGATATTAGCTAAAGCTCCCAAGGACTGAAACGGTAAATCCTTGACATTTATATAGATCCGGTCCACCACATCATTCAGACTGGTATCTTGGATGGCATGAAATTCTCCAAAGAGAACTCCTGCCGCTCCAAGAGTAGAAACAAATTCCACCAAATAATTTCTGAGGAAATTTTCTCAACCTTTTCCCATAATGTGTTTAGTGCCATCCATAACGATCCCAACCAGAAAAAGGAAAGAAAACAAGCAAAGAAATTTTGCCGTAAATCCCAAAAAGCTTCAAGACTTGGTGTTGTTGGTTTTTCTAACTCTAAAACCAAGATGGTCATAATAATTGCTAGAACAGCATCTGTCAATACAATTAATCTGTCTTTCTTCATCGGATTGCATCCCCTTTCTTTTTTGTAACATTCTATCTTATCGCATAATATTGGATATTCTTTCATAATCCGACTACAAACAAAAATAAACCAAAAAGTATGTCCCTATTATACTATATTTAACTCTAGAAGTATTCATCCATCTAATTAATAAATATATCATATTTCACAATAAGTGAATACTATCAAAGATTCATCCCCTTTCACTTCATCATGTAGTGTTGCTTAGATTTATCAAAAACAACCAAATTTGTATTAATTTCAAGTATCACCTAGTTACAAAAATTTGGGGTGAACAGAAAAAGCATCCCGTATTTTTGATACGAAAT
>CAURTM010000120.1:0-2897 GCA_963527735.1 uncultured Streptococcus sp. | reverse complement strand
ACGTCCAAGATTGCTATCGGATTTCGTTCTGGTGTCCGCCACCGCTTGGCCCTTATGTCCAAGATTACTATCAGATTGACCATGAGCCGACCACTCATTTACACCATTATTCTAACGAATATGAGCTACAAATGCAAGAGAAAAACTTATTTTGGATTTATACACTATAGAAAACATACACTATCTTCAGATTGAACTTTTGTTCAAAATAAGCTATAATAAATTTAAGTAGAAACAGGAGGTAGAATAAATGGCTACAATCAGTTTAACACGTGATATAAAACTAACAAACGAAGATGCTCTAAAAATTCTTAATCATAAACCATCTAAAAAGCTACAAGCAGTCTTGAAATCTATTGAATCACAGGACGCTACCGCTCCAACGAAAAATAAACTCATTTCAAAGTATCTGTAAGATGACAATTCAAGTAACACCACTTAAGCAATATCTTGAAAATATTCAATGCTAGCTCCTGATAAAACTGAGAAACAAGTTCAGGAGCTATTTAAAACTATCATTTTAGAAAATGTTGATTTCAACGGTAATGAAGAGATGTTGACTTATCTATCTGATAAAGCCCCCAATTTTGAAAAACAACATCGTTCTCGTAATTTTATCGTTGAAGAAACTGAAACAAATAACATCATAGGATTCTTTAGTTTATCTCTCAAAGTTGTTGATATTTCTGATTTAGAGAAATCCTTAAAAAAGAAACTCGTCCTAAAAGGGAAAAGTCCCAAAAATATTGATTATCTCCCTGTGTTACTTATCGGTCAATTCGGCAAAAACACAAAGCTAAATAAATTATCAGGACAAGAGTTATTCGAAATTGTAATTCAAAAAATTGAAGAATTTCGAGCAATTGTAGGAACTCAGATGGTATTTTTAGATAGTATCAATCATCCTAAAGTCATTCAATTTTATGAACAGTTCGGATTTGTTGCTTACAGTCAATTGATTAAAGACGATCATCAAGTAACTTATCAGCCTATGGCATTAAATATGTCACTTTATAAAAAATAAGAATCATGTCACCTAAACTGATGACATGATTCTTTTATTTCGTCGTATAGGCAAAACTTATTGCACTATCTGCTTGCGAGATTTTTCTAAAGGTATAGTTAGGGTTGCCACCATAGTTGGTTTCATATCGTGTTATAGTTACAGATTTCTCACTTATGTCTTTCTAACAAGGCCTCAAACTCAGCGACAGTCATACCTAATTGCTGACTGGCAACCTCAGGTGTTAGAAGACCTTGACGTACTAAATTTACTAAACCTACTTTTAATCCCTCTTCGATACCCTCTGCTCTTCCTCGCTCAAGTCCCTGTTCAATACCTTCAGTACGACCACGCTCTAGACCTTGTTCAACTCCCTCTGCTCTTCCTCGTTCCAACCCTTGTTCAATCCCCTCAGCTCGACCACGCTCTAGACCACGTTCCAACCCTTGTTCAATACCTTCTGCTCTAGCTGTTTCCAAGGCATAGTCCTGCGCTAACAAGGCTTGTTCTTCACGTCTACGCTGTTCACTAAACATTTTCCTGTCCTCCTCGGACCAGCTTTTATAGTCCAGCAGTTGGTCTGCCTGGCTGATGGCTCGCTCAGGTTGCTGAGTAAAGGGTTTGTTACCGAAAAACTCTAACCATGGTTTGCGAATACTATCTTTGCTGGTTTCTCTGTATTTTTTAAGTTCCAAGAACGCCATCTTGACCAGATGATTTTCCTGACCATTGTTGATAATGGTTAAAACCTCACCTGTCGTATCCTCTCGCATGCTAAAACTATGAAAAGCCAAGTCATCTGAGAAATAATTACTATCCACAATAGCTATTGCGTAAACAGGTGCGATGTGTTTGTAGCTCTGGTGGGTATCACCTTTTCGCTGGCGAATTTTTTCTAGGTTTTGATTAACCTGACTACATAGATAAGCCCACAAACGATTAATGAAGAAATTCTGATGATGAACTTGTATTTCGATAATAACTTGAGTGCCATTATCCAACTCCGCCAAAACGTCTATACTGGTATAGAAATCCTGAGCCGAGTAGGGTAGAGATGGCAAAACATGAATATTACTTCCCTCCAAAATGGTTACATTTTTGGCTGGCAAGTCCAGCATATCGCGAATAAATTGACAAGTGATTTCTGGATTGCTAAAAATCTTCTTAGCTACCAAATCATTGGTCGGGCTGATGCCCGGATGTCTTAAAGTCATCCTTTTCCTCCTTCTATTATACCATATTTTTAAATCTAATTTTGATAGATTCGATGGTTCTATCTATTTATTCGGAAAAGAAAGGAGAAAGTTCTAACTTTCCTAACAAAAAAGATAGCCAATCTCTTTTACATCAAGAAATTTAGCTATCCTTTTTAGTTGTTTTCATATCGTGTTATAGTTACAGATTTCTCACTTATGTCTTTCTAACAAGGCCTCAAACTCAGCGACAGTCATACCTAATTGCTGACTTGCAACCTCAGGTGTTAGAAGACCTTGACATACTAAATTTACTAAACCTACTTTTAATCCCTCTTCGATACCCTCAGCTCGACCACGTTCAAGACCTTGCTCTAAACCTTTTTCGATTCCTTGTTCAATACCTTCTGCTCTAGCTGTTTCCAAGGCATAGTCCTGCGCTAACAAGGCTTGTTCTTCACGTCTACGCTGTTCACTAAACATTTTCCTGTCCTCCTCGGACCAGCTTTTATAGTCCAGCAGTTGGTCTGCTTGGCTGATGGCTCGCTCAGGTTGCTGGGTAAAGGGTTTGTTACCGAAAAACTCTAACCATGGTTTGCGAATACTATCTTTGCTGGTTTCTCTATATTTTTTTAATTCCAAGAATGCCATCTTGACCAGATGATTTTCCTGACCATTGTTGATAATGGTTAAAACCTCAC
>CAURTM010000119.1:0-2906 GCA_963527735.1 uncultured Streptococcus sp. | reverse complement strand
ATCTCAATTTGCAGATTGAAAATGGGGAGATTATGGGCTTGATTGGCCATAATGGTGCTGGAAAATCGACTACCATAAAATCCCTAGTCAGTATCATTTCACCCAGCAGTGGTCGTATTTTAGTAGACGATCAGGAGTTATCGGAAAATCGCTTGGCTATCAAACGAAAGATTGGCTACGTTGCAGACTCGCCTGACTTATTTTTGCGCTTAACGGCCAATGAATTTTGGGAATTGATCGCTTCATCCTATGATCTAACTAGCTCTGACTTGGAGTCTAGTCTAGCTAGGCTATTGAGTGTTTTTGATTTTGCTGAAAATCGTTATCAGGTTATTGAAACCCTTTCTCACGGAATGCGTCAGAAAGTCTTTGTCATCGGAGCACTCTTGTCTGATCCTGATATTTGGGTCTTGGACGAACCCTTGACTGGTTTGGATCCCCAGGCTGCCTTTGATTTGAAGCAAATGATGAAGGAACATGCACAAAAAGGTAAGACTGTACTTTTTTCAACCCATGTACTTGAAGTTGCTGAACAAGTCTGTGATCGGATTGCCATTTTGAAAAAGGGGCATTTGATTTATTGTGGTAGTGTAGAGGACTTGAGAAAAGACCACCCAGACCAGTCTTTGGAAAGTATCTACCTTAGCCTTGCTGGTAGAAAAGAGGAGGTTTCAGATGCGTCTCAAGGTCATTAAAAAATTAGTTGATATCAATATCCTCTATTCATCTCAAGAAGCTAATCTGGCTAACCTACGAAAGAAGCAGGCTAAGAATCCTGGGAAAAAAGTAAATGTTTCCGCTAGAGTCCTAAGTTCTTACATTTTTTCCAGTCTTTTATTACTTATCTTTTTTAGTAATATAGCCTTTCGTTTTCCTTTTGAGGAAAGTCCTGTTCATTTTAGTTTCATGGTTGCTATTTTTCTAGTGCTTGCCTTTTCAACTTCTTTCACTGCATTTTACAATGTCTTTTATGAGAGTAAGGACTTGGCATCGTATAGGCCCTATGCTTTTAAAGAATCAGAGATTATAATTGCTAAAGGACTGTCTGTTCTCTTGCCAGCTCTAGCTGGAATTGTACCAATCCTAGCTTATTTTCTAGTCCTCTACATTAGGCTAGCTCCTTCTCTTTGGCTGGGCTTGCCTTTGATGCTGCTGTCCTTGGCCTTATTATTTGTCTCTGTTACTTTAGTGATGGTAGTGGCAGTACATTTCTTGGCTCAGACTACGGTCTTCAGAAAGTATCAGTCTATTTTTTCGAATGTGATGATTGGGATAGGGGTTCTCATACCTTTAATATTTGTCTTCTTTCTACAGTCGACTTTTGGAAGTATTGTTGACAAAGTTAGAGACATTCCATTTCTTCTTTATCCTCTTCATATCTTTTACAAAATAGCAGTGGAGCCTTTTTCGACAGAAGCCATCTTGGGTTTGCTCGCTTGGATAGCTTTAACTGTCTTCTTGCTTTACCTGACCAAAAAGAAGGTTTTTCCTCATTTTTATGACGTGATTCTGCTTAACAGTGAGGAGAAGGTCAAAAAAGAACGTCGCAATAAGGAGAGAATTTCAACTACTAATAAAAAGGGCTTTTTCCGTATGGTTTTACGCTACCACCTCACCCTCTTGGGACAGGGAACTGGCGTGATTACAGTGCTTTTTACAAGTGCTTTCCTTCCTTATCTCATGATGATCGGTCTGATTTCCAATATCCGAGATTCTCAGATAGTTCCAGACATTCATCCTCCATACTGGTTACCCTTGTTTTTTATAGCTCTCTTTATAGCAGTTGTCAATAACAATATCACCAGCCTGCATTCAATTGCCTTGTCTTTGGAGAGGGAAAATGTTGATTTTCTGAAGAGTTTACCCTTTGACTTTGCTCGTTATGTGAAAGTGAAATTTTGGATTATATTTGCTGTCCAGTCTTTTTTACCAGTTCTGACTTTGCTTGGCCTTTCTCTATATCTAGGCTTGCCCATCCTTTCGATGATTTACCTTCTTGTAGTCTGGACCCTTGCCAGTGTCATCCTTTCTTGCCACCATTACCTTAAGGACGTGAAAAATCTGTCAACCAATTGGAGTAACATTACGGACTTGGTGAACCGTTCAAATCGTATAGTAGCAATTGTTTTATTGTTTATTTATAGTGCAATCCTAATGGCCCTTGTAATAGGGAGCTTATTCTTGGTTCGGTCTCTCTCCCCTGTCCTTGCCATCAGCTTGGGAGTAGGAGCTCTTATCCTCTTGCTTGGTCTTGCTATTTTGGGCTATCATTACTACCTGTCACGCATATTAGCAGAAATAGAAAAAAGATGAGATAGTTGGTTACTTGCTTGATAAATTTTTAAAAAGAAATGAAGCTGAGCAAAAAAACACTTCTAACTATCAAAAAACGAGTATTTCCGTAGATGGAGATACTCGTTTTTCTATGCCATTTTTCTTATCATAAAAACAAAACGACTAGAAATTTATAACAATGTATAAATCCTACAGCATCAATTTCTTAAATTTGGGACTAGATCTTATCTATGCTGTTTTGAAGGTTAATGGAACTTGAGATGTTTGCTATTTATGGATAGTGTACAAAATAAATTGTTACTGGCGAGCTCTCTTATGCTTTTGGGTTTGCCTTTCATCTAGTTATTCTTATAAAAATCCGTTTTATACTCAATGCAAAACAAAGAGCAAACTAGGAAGCTAGCCTCAGGTTGCTCAAAGCACCGCTTTGG
This sequence comes from uncultured Streptococcus sp., assembly GCA_963527735.1. Lineage (GTDB taxonomy): Bacteria > Bacillota > Bacilli > Lactobacillales > Streptococcaceae > Streptococcus. The sequence goes on along the minus strand of CAURTM010000119.1, from coordinate 180 downwards.
GGTTGCAGATAAAGCTGACGTGGTTTGAAGAGTATTAGACTAATTTCCACTTTGGTAAGTCAAGTGGAAGTCACTTTGAGAAATTAGCCTGAAATAATTCCTATTTGTAAAACTCTGATAAGTCTTGGCTGATTTTGGAGAAATGTGGTATAATTTTTCTTATGGAAAAGATTATCATTA
>CAURTM010000118.1:0-2920 GCA_963527735.1 uncultured Streptococcus sp. | reverse complement strand
TTCCAACAGAAGTTATCACTCTTCAATCATGTGACAGTGAGTAAGGAAAAGTATAACTTTATTGAGTTTAAGAAATAGATTAGTAAGAATAGACTGGGTAAAAAGTCTTTAAAATCAGAAAAATGCATAATATCAGGTGTGCAAAAACTTGATATTATGCGTTTTATTGTGGTAATATTAATTCATTTTCTCCTGAAATTGAGTTTTTGCCTAGCCTCCTTTTCAAATCGTATGTTATAGAGTATTGCTTTTCTTTGCTTAAGTGAATGACTTGGTCATAGTGTTTTAAGTCTTCTTCCGTGTAGTGGTGAATGACTTCAATGACTGTTTGAGGTAGGGAGAAGAGCAAGTCGCTAATTTTTCTGCTATTTTCCGAGTCAAGATTGGCCTTAATCTCATCTGCTAAGATGAGTTGGCTATCGTGGTAGAGAGCGCGAGCGATTTCGAGGCGTTGTTTCTCGCCACCAGATAGACTATCATTGCTGAGCGTTCGATTTTTCAAATGTTCTAATCCTGTTTTTTTGAGGATATGATTTAAAGTCTCTTGTTTTTTATCCAGTCCTAGAAGGATATTGTCTTCCAGAGATAGCGTATCAAAGTAATGGCTATCTTGGAGAATATAGGAACTAATGCTTGTGATTTCTTGACGTGACAGGTTTTGACCAGCAAAGCTAATCTGTCCACTTGTTGGTGTCTCTTCTCCATGAATGATATTGAGCAGGGTTGTCTTACCAGAGCCACTTTCCCCGATAATGGCAATTTTTTCTCCTTGCTTGATGTGCATGGAAATCGGAGACAGGAGGCTATTCCCATCTTTTTCTAGGGAGATGGTGTTAAGCTGGATAGGGAAAATATTTTCTATGCTTCTAGGCGAGATGAAGTCAGACTGGCCCAAAAGTTTTTGGTATTTGTTGAGAAGAGTTCGATTCGCTTTTCGGGTGTTGGTAAAGTAAGCCAACTCTTGGAATTGATAGCCGATATTATGGGAAACTAGATAGATGGCCACAAAACTCGCCGCATCTAAATAATTATAGTAGGTCATAAAGCCACCGATGACGATTGGTGTGACAGAACAAAAGGCATCGATGCTATTGATCAAGAGACTGTTTAAAGTGCGTTGTTTTTCATAGTTAATTTCGGCATCTAGACTGGTTTGTAATTGCTTTTGATAGCGAGCAAAAAAGTAGTCTTGCCCCTGATAATGGCGAATTTGTTGGCTACCACCAATAAAATTTGTCAAGCTTGCTAAGTAGCTCTGGTTAACAGTGGACCGCTTTTCAGAAAGTGAATCCAAACGTTTTGATCCAATAGCACTGCAGAGTACAGGAAAGGAGTAGAAGAGGATGAAAATCAAGCCTAAGTAAAAATTGGTCCACAAGGCATAGAGAATGGACACAGTGGTGAAACCAAGAGAAGAAATGATGATGACGGTTGGCTCGATATAGCTTTCTTCTAGTTGCTTGACGTCGTTTTCTAGGTCAGACAAAATATCCTTTTCATCAATCTCATAACTGTTTAAAAATCGCTTGAAAATAGCACTCTTGATTCCATATTTGAAGTCAGTAATCAAACGGGCGTAGTAATAGCGTTTCCCAGCTAAGCCTAGTAATAGAATGAGGTTTCCAAGGATTCCCAAAATCAAAACTTTCCAAAGAAGGCCTAGTTCTTGATTGGTAAAACTAGCAACAATATTCTGAACAAGGGCTGGCGTGATAATTGCTTCCAGCCAAGTAATGGCAATAGAAAAGAAGTAAAGTAAGAGGTGTTTCTTAGTAACAAATCTTCTCAGCATAAAGAGTTGCCCTCCTTATCGATATACATGTAATCAGTTTTAAAGTTATTATACTCCTTTATCTCAAATACTTCATATAAAAATGTAAATTTTTGGGGGATATACAATTAAATGAAAATATCGTAATGACACAGATTAAAACAAAAAGCGAACAAAACAGAATTCATTGTTTCGATTCGCTTTTTGTATTATTATCTAGATTTCTTGCATCTCTGATAACATTTAGTCTGGGCAGGTACACTAATAGTTGATGGAAAAAAATGTGTACTTTAGATTATTTCCAAGCGCCACTGGCATCTACATAGTAGCCATCTGGTGTGTAGGTATTGTGAAGCATCTTACCTGATGAAGCGAGGTAGTACCAAGATCCACTATCTTTTACCCAGCCTGTTGCCATAGAACCTGAGTTGTTTAGATAATACCAAGATCCACTATCTTTGATCCAACCTGTCGCCATAGAACCTGAGTCTTTTAGGTAATACCAAGAGTGATTATCATATAGCCAGTCACTAGCAATCATAGCTCCTGATGATTTAAAGGCATACCAGTTGCCACCTTGATAGAGCCAAGTTTGATTGAACATGACTCCTTTATCATTCATAAAGTACCAAGTTCCCTTGTCCTTAACCCAAGCATTTTTAACTAATTGCCCTTGTTTTTGATAGTACCAGCTTTCACTGTAATTCTTTTTTAGCCAACTTTCTGCTTTTAGAATCGGATAAAGTATTTTGAAGGCTCCTCCCCCTCTGTAGGAATGACTGATAACTCCTGGTTTTTGAAGTTTCAATTCTACATAGTCGTCTTCCCAAGCAAATACTTTTTGACCATTGAGAGTCTCTGGTAAGGTAGCAGTGTAGGTCTTAGTTTGATAGTCCCATTTTGCATCAAGGTAGGTGTGTTGATCATTTGATTCGTCAATACGGAAGTAACCACTCTTTCCACCGTCATGATATACATCATCTACTACTTTAGTGGACCAGGTCTTTACTTCATTTCCGCTCTTGGCTTCTACCTTGATATCCCCTCTATAGCCATAAGGTACATAGAAATTCAGGTAACGCCCTTCTACACCCATCATAGACTTGTCCTTTTCTTGACCTAGGAAATTGACAGTTTGATCTTGACCAT
>CAURTM010000117.1:0-2995 GCA_963527735.1 uncultured Streptococcus sp. | reverse complement strand
ATCTGCGCGGTGTTCGTGTGGTCAAGTCCTTTGTCCAAGAAAAAGAGCAGTTTGCAAAGTTTACGGAAGTCTCAGACGAGCTTCTTGGTCAAAACCTTTACATTGGGTATGCCTTTTCAGTAGTGGAACCCTTTATGATGTTGGTTGGTTACGGGGCGGTCTTCCTCTCTATTTGGCTGGTTGCTGGGATGGTTCAGTCGGATCCGTCAGTTGTTGGCTCCATTGCTTCCTTTGTCAATTACCTGAGCCAGATTATCTTTACCATTGTTATGGTTGGATTTTTGGGAAATTCTGTCAGTCGTGCTATGATTTCTATGCGTCGTATTCGAGAAATTCTTGACGCAGAGCCAGCCATGACCTTCAAGGATGTACCAGATGAAGAGTTGGTCGGAAGTCTTAGCTTTGAAGATGTGACCTTTACCTATCCAATGGACAAGGAACCGATGCTGAAAGATGTGAGCTTTACTATTGAACCTGGTCAAATGGTTGGTGTAGTTGGAGCGACTGGTGCAGGAAAATCAACCTTGGCTCAATTGATTCCACGTCTCTTTGACCCACAGGAAGGGGCTATCAAAATCGGAGGCAAGGATATTCGAGAAGTGAGTGAAGGAACCCTGCGTAAAACAGTTTCTATCGTTCTCCAACGTGCCATTCTCTTTAGTGGAACGATTGCAGATAACTTGAGACAGGGTAAGGGAGATGCTACTCTATTTGAAATGGAGCGCGCAGCCAATATTGCCCAAGCCAGTGAATTCATTCATCGTATGGAGAAAACCTTTGAAAGTCCAGTTGAGGAACGGGGAACCAATTTCTCAGGTGGGCAAAAACAAAGGATGTCGATTGCTCGTGGAATTGTCAGCAATCCACGTATTCTGATTTTTGACGATTCGACCTCGGCCTTGGATGCCAAGTCAGAGCGCCTGGTTCAAGAAGCCTTGAATAAGGACTTGAAGGGAACAACAACCATTATCATCGCGCAAAAAATTAGCTCGGTTGTCCATGCAGACAAGATCTTGGTACTGGATCAAGGACGATTGATTGGTCAAGGCACGCATGCAGACTTGGTTGCCAACAATGCCGTTTACCGTGAAATCTATGAAACACAGAAAGGAAAGGAGGAGTAAAATGAAGACAGTTCAATTTTTCTGGAATTATTTTAAAGTCTATAAGCTATCATTTGTAGTCGTCATCCTGATGATTGTTCTGGCGACTCTTGCCCAAGCTCTCTTTCCGGTCTTTTCTGGACAAGCAGTGACGCAGCTAGCTAATTTAGTTCAAGCTTATCAAGATGGCAATCCAGAACTTGTTTGGCAGAGCCTATCAGGAATCATGGTCAATCTTGGCCTGCTAGTTTTGGTTCTCTTTATCTCCAGTGTCATATACATGTGTCTCATGACGCGCGTGATTGCAGAGTCGACCAACGAGATGCGCAAAGGCCTCTTTGGTAAGCTTGCTCGCTTGACGGTTTCTTTCTTTGACCGCCGACAAGATGGCGATATCCTGTCTCGTTTTACCAGTGATTTGGATAATATCCTCCAAGCCTTTAACGAAAGCTTGATTCAGGTCATGAGCAATATTGTTTTATATATTGGTCTGATTCTTGTCATGTTTTCGAGAAATGTGACGCTGGCCCTCATCACTATCGCCAGCACACCAGTGGCCTTCCTCATGCTGATTTTCATTGTAAAAATGGCACGCAAATACACCAATCTCCAGCAGAAAGAGGTAGGGAAACTCAACGCCTATATGGATGAGAGTATCTCAGGTCAAAAAGCTGTCATTGTTCAAGGAATTCAAGAGGATATGATGACAGGATTTCTTGAACAAAATGAGCGCGTGCGCAAGGCAACTTTTAAAGGAAGGATGTTCTCAGGAATTCTTTTCCCTGTCATGAACGGCATGAGTCTGGTTAATACAGCCATCGTCATCTTTGCTGGTTCAGCTTTACTTTTGAATGATAAGACTATTGAAACAAGTACAGCCCTAGGCTTGATTGTTATGTTTGCCCAATTTTCACAGCAGTACTACCAGCCTATTATCCAAGTTGCGGCTAGTTGGGGAAGTCTTCAGTTAGCCTTTACGGGGGCTGAACGGATACAGGAAATGTTTGATGCAGAGGAAGAAATTCGACCTGAAAACGCCCCAACCTTCACTCAGTTGCAAGAAGGTGTCGAAATCCGTCATATTGATTTTTCATATTTGCCTGATAAACCTATTTTGAAAGATGTCAGCATTTCTGCTCCGAAAGGCCAGATGATAGCGGTTGTTGGTCCGACAGGTTCAGGGAAAACGACTATTATGAACCTCATCAATCGCTTTTATGATGTTGATGCTGGTGGTATTTATTTTGACGGTAAAGACATTCGTGACTATGATTTAGATAGTCTCAGAAGCAAGGTGGGGATTGTCTTGCAAGATTCGGTTCTTTTTAGCGGAACCATTCGAGACAATATCCGTTTCGGTGTGCCAGATGCTAGTCAAGAAATGGTTGAGGCAGCAGCCAAAGCAACCCATATCCACGACTACATCGAAAGCTTGCCTGATAAGTACGATACTCTTATAGATGATGACCAGAGCATCTTCTCGACAGGGCAGAAACAATTGATTTCTATCGCTCGAACCCTGATGACAAATCCAGAAGTTCTCATTCTAGATGAAGCAACTTCAAACGTAGATACGGTGACAGAAAGTAAGATTCAGCATGCCATGGAGGCGGTTGTAGCAGGTAGAACTAGTTTCGTCATTGCCCACCGTTTGAAGACCATCCTCAATGCAGACCAGATTATTGTCCTTAAAGATGGAGAAGTCATTGAACGCGGTAACCACCATGAACTCTTGAAGCTAGGTGGCTTCTATTCAGAACTCTATCACAATCAATTTGTTTTTGAATAAGAAAAAAGTTGTCCTATGTGGGCAGCTTTTTCTTGTCCATAAAAAATATTTATCACAGCCTTAAAAAAAACATATTAGACGAAAGTCATTTTGAGTGATATGA
>CAURTM010000116.1:0-3038 GCA_963527735.1 uncultured Streptococcus sp. | reverse complement strand
AAGAAATTATCCAATTTATCGCCAATGCTGAAAAGAAAACCAGTGTGAAAGTAACTTTTGAGGGACAACTCGCAACTGCTGTACCAAGCTCTGTTGTTAGACTAGGTAATGTCCTATTCGGAGATTGGAAGGACGTGGCTCCGCTTCTCGATGGTTTGGTAGAAAATCAAGACTATGTTGTTGAGCAAGACGCTCGTAATTCTGCAGTTCCTTTGCTAGATAAACGTGCTATCAATGCTCGTATTGAGCCGGGTGCTATTATCCGTGATCAGGTTGAAATTGGTGACAATGCTGTTATCATGATGGGAGCGGTTATCAATATCGGTGCTGAAATTGGTGCAGGAACCATGATTGACATGGGTGCTATCCTTGGTGGCCGTGCTATCGTGGGGAAAAACAGCCACGTTGGTGCAGGTGCCGTTCTTGCAGGTGTGATTGAGCCAGCTAGCGCAGAACCAGTCCGTGTTGGAGACAATGTTCTCATCGGTGCCAACGCAGTGGTTATCGAAGGGGTCCAAATCGGTAGTGGTTCAGTTGTCGCAGCAGGAGCTATTGTTACCCAAGATGTCCCAGAAAACGTGGTGGTAGCAGGTGTTCCAGCTCGTATTATCAAAGAGATTGATACCCAAACCCAACAAAAAACAGCGCTAGAGGATGCGCTTCGTACCTTATAATTGTAAAAGTAATAAAGAGGCGGAACCCTTCTTCCAGCCTCTTTCTGCTATATCGGAGGATAGATAGATGTTAGATTTGATTCAGACTAGACGAGATTTGCACCAGATTCCAGAGATTGGCTTGGAGGAGTTCAAGACTCAGGCTTATCTGCTGGATGTAATTGAAAAATTGACTGCGGGCAAGGATTTTGTCCAAGTTCGAACTTGGCGGACAGGTATTTTGGTTTATTTGCAGGGAAGTCAACCAGAGCGTACTATTGGTTGGAGGACAGACATTGATGGCCTGCCTATCGTCGAACAAACAGGACTTCCTTTCGCTTCTCAACATCAAGGTCGCATGCATGCTTGTGGACATGATTTTCATATGACTATTGCCTTAGGCTGTCTAGAGCGCGCCCTTGAGGAGCAACCAAAGAACAATCTGCTCTTTCTGTTTCAGCCTGCTGAAGAAAATGAGGCTGGTGGTATGCTCATGTATGAGGATGGCGCTTTTGGAGACTGGTTGCCAGACCAGTTTTATGGCCTCCATGTTCGACCAGATCTGAAGGTTGGACAGATTGCGACCAATACACACACTCTCTTTGCAGGGACCTGTGAGGTGAAGATCCGTTTCAAAGGCAAAGGTGGCCACGCAGCTTTTCCACATGAAGCTAATGACGCCTTGGTGGCCGCTAGTTACTTTGTGACCCAGGTGCAGTCAGTTGTCAGCCGCAATGTCAACCCAATCGAGGGAGCGGTGGTGACCTTTGGAGTTTTCCAGGCTGGAACAACCAACAATGTCATCACAGACACAGCCTTTTTGCATGGAACCATTCGGGCTTTGACACAGGACATGAGTCTCTTGGTGCAAAATCGGGTCAAAACAGTTGCAGAAGGAGTTGCAGCTGCCTTCGATATGGAAGTCGAAGTGGAACTCAAGCAAGGTGGTTATCTGCCTGTTGAGAACAATCCAGCCTTGGCGCGTGAGCTAATGGACTTTTTTGAAGAAAAAGAGGGAATCGAGTTGATTGATATCGAGCCTGCTATGACTGGTGAAGACTTTGGTTATCTCCTTTCAAAGGTTGATGGTGTTATGTTTTGGCTAGGTATCGATAGTCCCTACGCTCTTCATCATCCTCAAATGAGTCCCAAGGAAGAGGCTTTAGCTATTGGGGTGGATGCGGTCTCTAGTTTCCTGAAAAAGAAGGCAGCAGAGTAGAGGGCTTGTCTATGAAATCGGAATTACGTAAGCAAGTCTTGCAAGAAATGAAGGCTTTACCTCTAGAGCAAAAACAGGCTATGGATCAAGCTTTAACCGAGCGATTTTTAAAGCATCCCTTTTACCAAGAAGCCAAGACAATCGCAACCTATCTCTCTTTTCCTCATGAGTTTCAAACGCAGGAACTGATTGAGCAGGCTCTGAAGGACGGCAAGAAGGTTCTGATACCCAAAACCTATCCCAAGGGGCGCATGGACTTTGTGGTCTATGATCCGCAACAACTGGTCAAAACTTCCTTTGGCTTACTGGAACCACAGGGAGATTTGGAAGTAGTGGATGCCTCTCAGATTGATTTGATTCATATTCCTGGTCTGGCTTTTACGACGGAAGGATATCGGATTGGATACGGTGGAGGTTATTATGACCGCTATCTGGAACATTTTTCTGGTCATACTTTGAGTACGGTTTATCCTTGTCAAATTCGGGACTTTAGCTCTGAAAATCATGATATTCCTGTTGAGGAGGTTCTGATTGATGAAAGAAATCTTTGATAGGCGTTACCCTGTGACGAGTTTCTTTCTCTTAGTGACGGCCTTGGTATTTCTACTAATGTTGGTGATCACAGGAGGAAACTTTTACAGGGCAGATACCCTATTTCGATTTGGAGCCATGTATGGGCCTGCCATTCGCCTCTTTCCAGAGCAGATTTGGCGTCTCTTCTCTGCCATTTTTGTTCATATTGGGTGGGAGCATTTCATTGTTAATATGCTTTCGCTCTATTATCTTGGTAGGCAGGTAGAGGAGATTTTCGGTTCTAAGCAGTTTTTCTTTCTCTATCTCTTATCTGGAATGATGGGCAATCTCTTTGTTTTTGTATTTAGTCCCAAATCCTTAGCAGCAGGAGCTTCTACTTCTCTCTATGGACTATTTGCTGCGATTATTGTTCTTCGCTATGCAACTCGCAATCCATATATCCAACAGCTAGGGCAATCTTATCTGACACTTTTTGTGGTTAACATTATTGGAAGTGTTCTGATTCCAGGAATCAGCCTAGCAGGGCATATCGGTGGAGCAGTCGGTGGCGCATTTCTAGCAGTTATCTTTCCAGTTCGAGGAGAAAGACGGATGTATAGTACCAGCCAGAGGTTAGGAGCGGTAGTGTTATT
>CAURTM010000115.1:0-3063 GCA_963527735.1 uncultured Streptococcus sp. | reverse complement strand
CAGATAAATAGTGTATAATAGATGAGTATGTGTAAAGCATACTTGTGGGAGGTAAAAATCTCTAATTACCGCCAAAACCACAAAGGAGGATTTAAAAATGGCTAAAAAAGTCGAAAAACTTGTAAAATTGCAAATCCCTGCTGGTAAAGCTACTCCAGCTCCACCGGTTGGACCAGCACTTGGTCAAGCAGGTATCAACATCATGGGATTCACTAAAGAGTTCAACGCTCGTACAGCTGACCAAGCTGGTATGATTATCCCAGTTGTGATCACTGTTTATGAAGATAAATCATTTGATTTCGTTACTAAAACACCACCAGCTGCTGTTCTTTTGAAAAAAGCTGCAGGTGTTGAAAAAGGATCAGGTACACCTAACAAAACTAAAGTTGCTACAGTTACTCGTGCGCAAGTACAAGAAATTGCAGAAACTAAGATGCCAGATTTGAACGCAGCAAACATTGAGTCTGCAATGCGTATGATCGAAGGTACTGCTCGTTCTATGGGATTCACTGTTGTTGACTAATCAATAACACAGTAGAAAATCTCACAGCAGTCTATTAGTTGCTTTTCATACTAGGCAAGTGACTGAAGCTTGTACTTGGGTACAGCAAGGGAGCTTAACGAAGTAGGAAAAGAAAAATAATAGACTGAAAACCCGCAAGACTTCATCATTTCGAGGAGTGACGTGGGAGATGAAAATCGATTGAACCACTTACAAGGAGAATAGAAAATGGCTAAAAAAAGCAAACAACTTCGTGCTGCTCTTGAGAAAATCGACAGCACAAAAGCATACAGTGTAGAAGAAGCTGTAGCACTTGCAAAAGAAACTAACTTTGCAAAATTTGACGCAACTGTAGAAGTTGCTTACAACTTGAACATCGACGTTAAAAAAGCTGACCAACAAATCCGTGGAGCAATGGTATTGCCAAACGGTACTGGTAAAACTTCACGCGTTCTTGTTTTCGCACGTGGTGCAAAAGCTGAAGAAGCAAAAGCTGCTGGTGCAGACTTTGTTGGTGAAGATGACCTTGTTGCTAAAATCAACGACGGTTGGTTGGACTTCGACGTAGTTATCGCTACACCTGATATGATGGCTCTTGTTGGACGTCTTGGACGTGTCCTTGGACCACGTAACTTGATGCCAAACCCTAAAACTGGTACTGTAACAATGGATGTTGCTAAAGCAGTTGAAGAGTCTAAAGGTGGTAAAATCACTTACCGTGCTGACCGTGCAGGTAACGTTCAAGCAATCATCGGTAAAGTATCATTTGAAGCTGAAAAATTGGTTGAAAACTTCAAAGCTTTCAACGAAACAATCCAAAAAGCAAAACCAGCTACAGCTAAAGGAACTTACGTAACAAACTTGACTATCACAACTACTCAAGGTGTTGGTATCAAAGTTGACGTAAACTCACTTTAATCAGTAGTTTATACAGAGAGAACGAGTACGAAAGTGCTCGTTTTTTTTGCTTAGAACGGGCATGTTGTTTATGAGAGGCAAGTCCTCGGTGGGCACCTGCTACCGGTGAACCCAATAGCGATTCCCAAGCCTGACTATTGTGAGGTAGCGGATTAAAACGGTCTGGGGATAGACCGTTTTAAGTCTGACGTTGGAAATTAGAACCGTCAGAGGAAGAGATAGCGAAATCGTGGCTCTACGAACAGGAAGGTGGAGGTTCGTATAGTGGATGAAGATGAGAGCAATTCCAAAGTACAAAAATAGTCGTAACCTATATGCGTAAACTACGTGAGGAATTGAATTCGAACTAGAGAGGTAATAATAAATTTATGCTATAGTCATGGTGGTTTGTATGCTTTTGATTATAGTTCATCAAATAATAGATTAGAATTGTTAGATAATATCATTTTATGTTATAATGAAGAAAAAATAGAGGTGTTCAAATGTCAGAAGCAGGTCATAAGTTTTTAGCAAAACTGGGGAAAAAACGCTTACGTCCAGGTGGAAAACGTGCTACAGATTGGTTAATTGCGGAAGGAGAATTTTCAAAAGAAAAGAGAATACTAGAGGTTGCGTGTAATAGGGGAACTACAGCAATTGAGTTGGCACAGCGTTTTGGTTGTAAGATAACTGCTGTTGATATGGATGCTCAAGCTTTAGAAGTGGCTAAAAAATCTGCTGAAACGGCAGGTGTTGCTCATTTGATCAGGTTTGAAAGAGCAAATGCAATGAAACTTCCTTATGAAGATGCTAGTTTTGATATTGTTATAAATGAAGCTATGCTGACTATGCAAGCCGATCAAGCTAAGAAAAAATGTGTAATGGAGTATCTAAGGGTTTTAAAACCTGAAGGTCTTCTCTTGACACATGATGTGCTTCTTAAGGAAGCTAAAGAGTCTGTCAGACAGGAATTGTCGCAAGCAATTCATGTAAATGTAGGTCCTTTAACTCAAGATGGTTGGGAACAGGTGATGATAGAATCAGGTTATTGTGATGTGAAAGTATTGACTGGTGAAATGACATTAATGAAATTATCAGGTATGATTTATGACGAAGGTTGGCTAGGAACCTTGAAAATTTGTGTAAATGCTTGTAAAAAGGAGAATAGAAAGCAGTTTTTAACTATGTATAAAATGTTTGATAAGAATAAACAGAAATTGGGCTTTATTGCTATGGCTAGTTATAAATCGTCAAATCGTTAGATAATCATTGAAGTTAACTTTTCCTTTTTTCTTTCTTAAAAAATATGCTATAATAGAGAGTAAAAAACTTTGAAAGAAAGAAAAAGATGAATTTAAAAGATTACATTGCAACAATTGAAAATTATCCAAAGGAAGGCATCACCTTCCGTGATATCAGTCCTTTGATGGCTGATGGGAATGCTTATAGCTACGCTGTTCGTGAAATCGTTCAGTATGCTACTGACAAGAAAATTGACATGATCGTGGGACCTGAGGCTCGTGGTTTTATCGTGGGCTGTCCAGTTGCCTTTGAGTTGGGAATTGGTTTTGCGCCTGTTCGTAAGCCAGGTAAATTGCCACGCGAAGTTATTTCTGCTGACTATGAAAAAGAGTACGGTGTTGATACCTTGACTATGCATGCTG
>CAURTM010000114.1:0-3082 GCA_963527735.1 uncultured Streptococcus sp. | reverse complement strand
AACGTTTGACAGATATCAAACTCTTTGACGTCTTCTCAGGCGAAAAATTGGGACTAGGTATGAAGTCAATGGCTTATAGCTTGACCTTCCAAAATCCAGAAGACAGCTTAACGGACGAAGAAGTCGCACGCTATATGGAAAAAATCCAAGCATCACTCGAAGAAAAAGTGAATGCAGAAGTACGTTAACTCATCAATCCATCCTTCGGGGTGGATTTTTGCTTTTCAAATAACAATTCAGGATCAAAAATAGACAGTTGAGGAACAGAGAAGATAAATTGGAGTTTACCAGTGTATAATGTACTCATAACTCAAAGTACCCTAAGATTTTTTACTAAAATGAGGATGATAAAAATGGACAGAAATCATTGTAAAGGCTATCAAAAAGGAGTATAATGAGTGAAAGACATTTCGGAGGTGAAAGATGCTAGAAGTAAGAAGTCTAGAGAAAAGTTTTGGATCCAAGCAAGTTTTGTTTGGTATTGACTTTCAAGCGCGACCAGGTCGTATTTTGGGACTAGTCGGGAAAAATGGTGCTGGGAAGACAACGATTTTCCACAGTATTTTGAAGTTTTTAGAATATCAAGGAGAAATTAGTCTGGATGGTCAGGACATTCGTCAGGAAACCTATGCTCGGATTGGCTATCTGCCTGAAGAACGCAGTCTCATGCCTAAATTGACAGTCCTTGAACAAGTTCGTTACTTGGCGACTCTAAAAGGTATGGATGCCAAGGAGGTCAAGGAAAAACTCCCTCAATGGATGAAGAGGTTGGAAGTGAAAGGGAAGCTGACTGATAAAATTAAGAGTCTGTCAAAAGGAAATCAGCAGAAGATTCAGCTCATTATTACTCTGATTCATGAGCCAGACTTGATTATCCTGGATGAACCTTTCAGTGGATTGGACCCAGTCAATACAGAATTGCTCAAGCAAGTCATTTTTCAAGAAAAAGAGCGTGGAGCAACCATTATCTTTTCTGACCATGTCATGACCAACGTCGAGGAACTTTGTGACGATATTCTGATGATTCGAGATGGCCGTGTGGTCTTGCATGGACCAGTTCAGGATGTTCGCAATCAATACGGGAAAACGCGTCTCTTTGTTTCAAGTGAACGAAGCAAGGAAGAATTGGAAAACCTTCCTCATGTCAAACAGGTGAGCTTGACCAAACAAGGCAGTTGGAAATTGATCTTGGAGGATGAGAGCGCTGGAAGGGAACTCTTCCCAATCTTGACTCAGGGGCAATATATCGCAACCTTTGACCAGCAAGCGCCAACAATCGATGAAATCTTTAAACTAGAATCAGGGGTGGAAGTATGAGAAATATGTGGGTTGTAATGAAGGAAACCTATCTTCGACATGTCAAATCGTGGAGTTTCTTCTTTATGGTGATTTCGCCGTTCCTCTTTTTAGCCTTATCTGTAGGAATTGGCTATCTCCAAGGGTCTTCTATGGCCAAGAATAGTAAGATAGCAGTAGTCAGCACTGTTCCAGCTGTGACAGACAGTCTTAAATCTACCAATGGTCTCAATTTTGATTATCAGGATGAAGCCAGTGCTCAAGCTGCTATCAAAGATGAGAAAATCAAGGGTTACCTAACCATTGACCAAGAGGACAGCGTCCTCAAGGCCGTCTATCATGGTGAAACTTCTCTTGAAGCAGGCATCAAGCTAGCAGTAACCAATAAGCTCAACGAACTGCAATACCAACTCAATCGTTCGGCAGCCAATTTGTCACAAGAACAGGAAAAACGCTTGGAACAAACAGTTAACTTTACGGAGAAAATTGATGAATCCAAGGAAAATAAAAAAATGATTCAAACCATTGCGGCCGCAGGGCTTGGTTTCTTCCTTTATATGATTTTGATTACCTATGCTAGTGTCACTGCTCAGGAAGTGGCTAGCGAGAAAGGAACCAAAATTATGGAGGTGGTCTTCTCTAGTATCCGAGCTAGTCATTATTTCTACGCTCGCATGCTGGCTCTGCTTCTTGTGATTTTGACTCATATTGGCATTTACGTCGTGGGTGGACTTGCTGCCATTCTTCTCTTTAAAGACCTACCAATCTTGGCACAATCTGGTATTTTAAACCATATAGGAGAAGCTTTCTCGCTCAACACCTTATTGTTTGTCTTGGTTAGCCTCTTTATGTACGTTGTTTTAGCAGCCTTCTTAGGATCTATGGTTTCTCGTCCTGAAGATGCCGGTAAGGCCTTGTCGCCTTTGATGATCTTGATTATAGCAGGATTTGTTGGTGTGACTTCTCTAGGTGCTGCTGGGGACAATTTAGTTCTGAAAATCGGTTCCTATATTCCTTTCATCTCGACCTTCTTTATGCCATTTAGAGCTATAAATGGGTATGCAAGTGGTCTAGAAGCTTGGATTTCCCTTGCCATAACGGTTATTTTCGCAGTCACTGCAACAGCCTTTATCGGACGCATGTATGCCAGCCTAGTCCTTCAGACAGATGACTTAGGTCTATGGAAAAGCTTCAAACGTGCCTTGGCTTATAAATAGCAATAGAAACCTCGTTTTCACGAGGTTTTTGTGATATTTTAAAGGTCAAATAGGGAAAATTATTTTTCATATCTATTGACTTTTAGTAGTAAAATTTGGTATGATAGTAGACGGTATTGTTTACCCCATTTGTAAGGCCCCGGAACCTTTCAAATACCCCGCGGACCGGAACATCCGCCCTGTAAACAAAAACGATATTCATATAGGAGAAATCATGAACAAAACAACATACATGGCTAAGCCAGGTGAAGTTGAACGCAAATGGTACGTTGTTGACGCTACTGATGTACCTCTTGGACGCCTTTCTGCTGTTGTAGCAAGCGTACTTCGCGGAAAAAACAAACCAACATTCACACCACACACTGATACAGGTGACTTCGTAATCGTTATCAATGCTGAAAAAGTTAAATTGACTGGTAAAAAAGCAACTGATAAGATCTACTACACTCACTCAAACCACCCAGGTGGATTGAAACAAATCTCTGCTGGTGAACTTCGTTCTAAAAATGCAGTTCGTTTGATCGAGAAATCAGTTAAAGGTATGCTTCCACACAATACTCTTGGCCGCG
>CAURTM010000113.1:0-3137 GCA_963527735.1 uncultured Streptococcus sp. | reverse complement strand
CCAACTGCTGTTTGATTGATTTTAAAGGTATGTTGGAAAATGGTTTTAAGATTGGAAATGCAGAGGTAGAAAGTCCCAAGTCTATTCAGACTGCAACAGCTCAGATTTCCCAAATCATTGCCAACGTTGCTTCTAGCCAGTATGGAGGCTGTTCAGCTGACCGTATCGATGAGGTCTTGGCGCCTTATGCAGAGAAGAATTACCAAAAACATCTCAAAGATGCAGAAGAATGGGTTTTGCCTGAAAAACGGGAAGATTACGCTTGGAAGAAAACTCAAAAAGATATCTATGATGCCATGCAATCTCTTGAGTATGAAATCAACACCCTCTTCACTTCAAATGGGCAAACACCTTTCACTTCGCTAGGTTTTGGCCTGGGAACCAGTCGTTTTGAGCGGGAAATTCAAAAAGCTATCTTGAACATCCGAATCAAGGGACTTGGTTCAGAACACCGCACAGCTATCTTCCCTAAACTTATCTTCACGCTTAAAAGAGGACTCAACTTGGAGGGAGGGACACCCAACTACGATATTAAGCAGTTGGCTCTAGAGTGTGCAACCAAGCGGATGTACCCAGATGTTTTGTCCTATGATAAGATTGTTGACTTGACAGGTTCTTTCAAAGTTCCTATGGGTTGCCGTTCTTTCCTTCAAGGATGGAAAGACGAGAATGGCGTAGAAGTCAATTCGGGTCGGATGAATCTAGGCGTTGTGACAGTTAACCTACCTCGTATTGCTCTTGAGTCTGAAGGTGATATGAATAAGTTCTGGGAAATCTTCAACGAGCGGATGAATATCGCTGAAGATGCTCTTGTTTATCGTGTCGAACGCACTAAAGAGGCGACACCAGCGAATGCTCCTATCCTTTATCAGTACGGTGCTTTTGGCCATCGTCTAGGTAAAGAAGAAAGTGTTGACCAGCTCTTTAAGAATCGTCGGGCAACCGTTTCGCTGGGGTACATCGGTTTGTACGAAGTAGCGACAGTCTTCTTTGGAAATAGCTGGGAACACAATCCAGAAGCCAAAGAATTCACGCTGGATATCATTCGTGATATGAAACATCGTGTAGAAGAGTGGTCTGACCAATATGGCTATCATTTCTCTATCTACTCAACACCGTCTGAAAGTTTGACAGACCGTTTCTGCCGACTAGATACAGAAAAGTTCGGCTCTATTCCTGATATTACGGACAAGGAATACTACACCAATTCTTTCCACTACGATGTTCGTAAAAATCCAACACCGTTTGAAAAATTAGACTTTGAGAAAGTCTATCCAGAAGCAGGTGCGTCAGGTGGTTTCATCCATTATTGTGAGTATCCAGTCCTTCAGCAAAATCCAAAGGCCTTGGAAGCTGTCTGGGACTATGCCTATGACCGTGTCGGCTATCTAGGGACTAATACTCCAATTGACCGTTGCTACAAGTGTGACTTTGAAGGGGATTTTGAACCAACTGAGAGAGGATTTGCTTGTCCAAACTGTGGCAATAGCGACCCTAAAACAGTAGACGTTGTTAAACGGACTTGTGGCTATTTAGGCAATCCTCAAGCGCGTCCGATGGTTAATGGACGTCACAAGGAAATCGCTGCGCGTGTCAAACACATGAATGGCTCAACGATTAAAATAGCTGGACATCAAGTAACAAATTAGAAAGAAATGAAATGGGAAAATATCAATTAGATGATAAGGGGCGTGCACAAGTGACCCGTTATCATGAGAAACACTCTAAAGGTGGAGCTGGTAAGAAAGAACGCTTGCTCAACCTCAAAGAACAATTTTTAAACAAGAATAAGAAAAAATAAAAGTGATACTCAATGAAAATCAAAGAGCAAACTAGGAAGCTAGCCGCAGGCTGTACTTGAGTACGGTAAGGCGACGCTGACGTGGTTTGAATTTGATTTTCGAAGAGTATGAGAGTCAGCTCTCACTTTTCTCATAGTGGGAGGTAAGGATGGAACTACGCAGACCAAGATTAGCAGATAAAGAAACAGTTTTAGAGATGATGGCAGAGTTTGAAAAGAGCCAATCAGCCCATGATGGAGGATTTTGGGATACAGAGAACTTTGTGTATGAAGAGTGGTTGGAAACAAATATGCAAAAAGAGATGGGAATAAACTTGCCTGAAAATCGTGTTCCTTCTATTCAATTTGTATCATTTGATGATGTAGGTCGTGCTCTAGGATTTTTGAATCTGCGGTTGAGACTGAATGAGGGGTTATTGAATTATGCTGGCCACATTGGCTACTCCATTCGTCCATCAGAAAGAGGCAAGGGTTATGCTAAAGAGACTCTCCGTCAGGGCTTGCAAGTTGCTAAGGAAAAGAACATTAAGAAAACTCTTGTGACCTGTAGTGTGAATAATCCTGCTAGTAGAGCAGTCATTCTAGCGAATGGTGGAATATTTGAGGATGCTCGTAATGGAGTCGAGCGTTATTGGATAGAGGTAGCGAATGAATAATCCTAAACCACAAGAATGGAAAAGCGAGGAACTTAGTCAAGGTCGTATCATTGACTATAAGGCCTTTAACTTTGTAGATGGAGAAGGAGTGCGCAACTCTCTCTATGTATCAGGCTGCATGTTTCACTGTGAGGGATGTTATAATGTTGCGACTTGGTCTTTCAATGCTGGTATTCCCTATACAGCAGAATTAGAAGAGCAGATCATGGCAGACCTTGCCCAGCCCTATGTTCAAGGCTTGACTTTATTAGGAGGAGAACCCTTCCTTAATACAGGAATCCTTTTGCCACTTGTTAAACGTATCCGGAAGGAATTGCCAAACAAAGACATCTGGTCCTGGACGGGCTATACTTGGGAAGAAATGATGTTGGAAACTCCAGATAAGCTGGAACTCTTATCATTGATTGACATTCTTGTCGATGGACGATACGACCGAACTAAGAGAAATCTCATGCTCCAGTTTCGAGGTTCGTCCAATCAACGAATTATCGATGTGCAAAAATCTCTCAAAAGTGGGCAAGTAGTGATTTGGGACAAACTCAATGATGGAAAAGAAAGCTATGAACAGGTGAAGAGAGATTAACTTTCTTCCATAAAATAGTTAAATAAATGACCTATCAAAAAAGAAAACAGTTTCATCGTAAAAAAACGAAAAAACAGCAACAAATCCCTTGCAATCG
>CAURTM010000112.1:0-3219 GCA_963527735.1 uncultured Streptococcus sp. | reverse complement strand
TTCTCATGTAGATTGTCAAGTATTTTTTTGAAAAATTTTTAAAATTTCGAAATTTCGAAATTTTGAAATTTTGCCGTTTTCCGTTAATCATACGTCCTATTCAAATAATTAGCTCACTAACTTAATGATATTACTTAATTTCCTTGCTTTTTAACTCAATATCAAACTGGCTACGATAGGGCTGACAAAGACATAGAGAATACCGGTGACACCGATAGCCAAACCACCCATGGCTCCTGCTACAGAGCCGTATCGGAAGGCTGTTCCCGTTCCAACTGCGTGGCCTGTTCCTCCAAGGGAAAGACCAACAGCTACTGGATCGTCAATTTTCAACCACTTCAAAAGGGTTGGTCCGATGACACTGGTTAAAATCCCAGTTGCCACTACTACCACCAAGGTCACAGTCGTCAAACCTTGCAATTTTTCTGTGATCCCTACTGCCATGGCGGTTGTTACTGACTTAGGAAAGAGAGAAATGGCTAAGAAAAAGTCCATGCCAAAAATCTTAGCTACAAGGGCTGTGAAAGAGGTATTGACCACTACTGCTAACAGACTACCAAAGAGAATACTCCGAGCATGGTGCTTCATCAAATGAAAACTCTTATAAAGCGGAATCCCTAGAGCCACGGTCGATGGGACAATCAAATTATTCAAATAAACCCCACCTTGGTAGTAATCTTGGTAAGAAATACCCGTCACTTTTAGAAAGATGATAATGAAAACAGCTGACAAAAGCAAGGGCGTTGTCAATGGATGAGGAAAACGTCTGTAAATCAGCATTCCCACTAGATAAGCTAAGATAGACAGGGCAAGCCCAAACAGGGGATTGGAAACAAATTCACTCATTTAGCATCTCCTTTCTCATAATCTCCCTCAAACCGTCTCTTGATAAACTGAACTACCAAGGCTATGAGGATAATATTGATAACAGCTGCAAAAAAGACAATCAAGACAATTGACAAGAGATAGGGAGCAATCACATCAAATTTCTCCATGATTCCCACTGCTGGTGGCAAAAAGAGAATGGTCATATTGGCCAGCAAGAAATTCCCAACCATATTGACATGCCTGGTTCTCAGCCACTTAAATTGCAGGGCTAGAAAGAGAATAATCAAACCGATAATACTGCCGGGTATGGGCAAATGAAAGAAACTAGAGATCCCCTCTCCGATTAGAGAAATCACAAAGAGAATCATTAATTGAACATATAATTTCATCCTAAACTCCACGAAATAGACTTCTTGCATACCAGTTTACTCTTTTTTCAGAAAATTTCAAGGAAATGCACAAGATTGATGAAAGTTTGAGAAGAAAGGGGATACAAACAATTCTTGACTTGTGAAAACAGGCATGATTTAGGATAAAAGATTTTAGCGTCCTTCTTGCCAGCATTCTTGAAAAGTAGTATAATTATTGCATGCGCAATCATCTTGTGATGCAGAGACTGTCCGTGAACGGACATTCTTCTATGTTATAACTCTAAAAAGAAAGGAGATACTATGACCTATTTGGAAAAATGGTTTGACTTCAATCGGCGTCAGAAAGAGGTTGAAAGTCTCTTGGAAGAGACTATTGCCCAGCAGAGCGAGCAAAGTCTGACCTTGAAAGAGTTCTACCTGCTCTACTATCTGGACTTGGCTGAAGAAAAATCTCTACGCCAGATTGACCTGCCAGATAAACTTCATTTGAGCCCGAGCGCTGTTTCTCGGATGGTAGCTCGCTTGGAAGCTAAAAATTGCGGTCTACTTAGTCGCAGGTGTTGTGATCAAGATCGACGCTCTAGCTTTATCTGCCTGACAGGTGATGGGCAAAAGACACTGGCCTCTCTACAAAAGGCTGTCGAAGAAAGCTTGGAAACTGGTTTGGATTTCTTGATTTAAGATGATTTTAGAAAAAAGTTGCGTGCGCAATCATTTTTCTTGACATTCTCTTTTACAAGGAGTAAAATAAAATCATCATTAAACAAAGGAGTTTTAAACATGATTGAAATTACCTATCTAGATGCCAGCAAGAACGAAAGAACTGTAACTTTCGAGTCTTATGAAGACTTTGATCGTTCGCAACAAGCTTGCCTTATCGGCGTCGCAGACTACTACCCTGTCCAAAAATTAACTTACAACGGTCATGATTTGGACTACCATGGGACTTATGGAGATGTCTTCTTCTATCTCATGAAACAAGATTTAAGCCAATATAACTAAAAAAGGAGAAATACAATGGCAAAAGCAATTACAGATGCAACATTCGAACAAGAAACAAAAGACGGTTTGGTCTTGGTAGACTTCTGGGCAACTTGGTGTGGTCCATGTCGTATGCAAGGTCCAATCTTGGACAAATTGTCTGAAGAACTTTCAGAAGATGTCTTGAAAATCGTTAAAATGGACGTTGATGAAAATCCAAACACAGCTCGTGCTTTTGGAATCATGTCTATCCCAACTCTTCTCTTCAAAAAAGACGGCCAAGTTGTCAAACAAGTTGCTGGTGTTCACACAGCAGAACAAATCAAGGCCATCGTTGCTGAATTGAGCTAATCACATTAGAGACCAAGTACTTGCTTTGGTCTCTTTTTTCTTGCCCTTTGCCATTTTTCAAAAAATATGCTAGACTGTAGGTAGAATATTACGATGTTTGGGACATGCCATCGCTAAAAAAAACCTTGACTTGGTATTTTTTAGCTCCCTCAAGGGAGCTTTTTGCGTGCTCTGAACATTTCCCATTTTGGAAGGAGTACTATGAAACGTCAATCAGCCTTGGTCGTCTTTAGTGGCGGTCAAGATTCCACAACCTGCCTCTTTTGGGCTAAAGAACACTATGAAACGGTCGAAGCTATCACCTTTTCCTACGGCCAACGCCATCACCTCGAAATTCAAGTTGCTAGAGAAATCGCTAAGGAACAAGGCATTCGTCATCATATCCTAGATATGTCTCTGCTGGGACAAATCACTGAAAATGCACTGACCTCTAATATGGAAATCGAGCAAAAAGAGGGAGAGGTTCCCAATACCTTCGTTGACGGTCGCAACCACCTCTTTCTGTCCTTTGCGGCAGTCCTTGCTAAGCAACGAGGCATTAAAGATATCGTGACAGGTGTCTGCGAGACAGATTTTTCAGGCTACCCTGATTGTCGAGATGTCTTTGTCAAATCCCTTAATGTTACCCTCAATCTTGCCATGGATTACGACTTTGTTATCCAAACACCTCTCATGTGGCTAGACAAGG
>CAURTM010000111.1:0-3233 GCA_963527735.1 uncultured Streptococcus sp. | reverse complement strand
CAATGAAACCTGCATCATTAAAGGCCTGAAGATTTCCTTGTAATTGCGGAAAATCGTGTAATTTCTCAAACCAGAGGGCTAATTCTTCCAAGCTGACATTTTCCAGATTGGCATAAAAACTTTGCAATTCTCTGCTAGAAAGAAGTACGCGCTTCAAGAGGAGGAACTCCTCGATATTGAGGTCTGCCCCCATCTCCAGCCGCTTGCAGACTCCTGCAATTTCCTTAGTTGCGAGAATGGTAAAATGCGGTTGTTCGACAAAGAGAGCCTGCATTTCCTTCATCTCAGCAAAAGCCTGTTTGATTTTATCTGCTTTGGCAGTCGGAGCCAGCTGTCTCAATTGCTCCAAGCCCTGCTCGGTCAACAAATGGGGTTCAAACAAGGCCTTGACCTTATTGAACTCTAATGTTTCTAATATTTTCTTGTTCATCTTTATTTCCTTGTCTTTGAATGTCTAGGTGTATGATACTCAATGAAAATCAAAAAGCAAACTAGGAAGCTAACCGTAGGTTGCTCAAAACAGTGTTTTGAGGTTGCAGATAGAAGCTGACGTGGTTTGAAGAAATTTTCGAAGAGTATTAGCTTTTTACATTCTGATAGATTCGAATCAAATCTGTAAACAAAGGGCTAGGAAAATTCCTGCCCTTTTTATCCGATTAAATTTGTCACCCAGATTTGTTTGAGCCAACTGGTTGTTACCGGTATGCTCTGGATGATGTGTTTTGCGACGATACTCTTTTCAAGAGGATTTTGTATAGCTGCCATGGGAATGGTTGCCAAGATGGTCAAGGCCATTTGCAAGACAAATAAGGTCACCAACATGGACAAGATACCTGCTGAAACTTGGAACAACTTACCACCCAGTTTTTTACTAGGAAGTAAGTGCAAAAGGAGACCAAGCAAACGACCGATGCTATAGACAATCCCAAATACAAGCAAGTAGCCAATCCCTGCGTAAAAGACCTTATCCAACTGAAAGAGTTGATCCGATGGGAAAAAGAAAGTTCCCTGACCTTCCTGCGGATTTGCATAAGGGAGCAATAAATGAAATTGCTCTCCAAGCCCCTTATAAAACTGGCCAGCCATAAAAGCCGATGCCATGGCTGAAATCAGGTAATAAACCTGTAAGAGCAGGCCTCTCCGATAGCCGATATAAAATCCCCAAGCCAAGACCAATAGAAGAAGGAGTGAAATCATAAGGAATCCTCAATCTTGCTCTGTTCTTGCTTACAAGTCACAAGCTTGTGACGGAGTTCTTCTAGTTCTTGCTCCTTATCGTCAAATTCAATCTCACGGCTGAGCTGAGTTGACAAACAGTTAACTGCCAACAAAAGAGCGATTGTTTCATCATCTGCACTAGGCATTTGTTCTTTAATTGCTTGGTATTTTTCTGTCGCAACCTTGGCGATTTCCTCCATAAAGAGATTATCATGTTCGCTTGTCAAGGTTAATGATTTTTTCCCGAATGTAAATTTGAATCGATTTAGATTTGCCATAAAATTCACCTCACGATATTATACCAAAATTCGCTAACTTTGTCAGTTTTTACAAATTTGCCTGCTTTTATGGTACAATAGAAACTATGGCAAGTATAATACTCACACCAAGTGAAAAGGAGATTCAGACTTTTCTTGAACACTACCAAACTAGTCTAACTCCCAGCAAGAATCCCTATATTCGCTACTTTTTGAGACTGCCTCAGGCAACGGCTTCTATCTATACTTCTGGAAAGGTCTTGCTTCAGGGTGAAGGGGCTGAGCAATACGCCAGTTTCTTTGGCTATCAGGTTCTAGAGAAAACCAGCGGACAAAATCTCCCTTTGATTGGGACAGATGAGGTGGGAAATGGTTCCTACTTTGGTGGACTTGCAGTTGTGGCTTCCTTTGTCACACCTGACCAGCATGATTTCTTACGAAAACTCGGTGTGGGGGATTCCAAGACTCTGACCGACCAAAAAATCCGTCAGATTGCTCCTATCCTCAAGGAAAAAATCCAGCACCAGGCACTCCTTCTCTCACCAAGCAAGTACAACGAGGTCATCGGAGACCGCTACAATGCTGTTTCGGTTAAGGTTGCCCTCCATAATCAGGCTATCTATCTCCTCCTTCAAAAAGGTGTTCAGCCTGAGAAAATTGTGATTGATGCCTTTACCAGTGCTAAAAATTACGACAAGTACTTGGCACAAGAGGCCAATCGTTTCAGCAATCCTATCAGCTTAGAAGAAAAGGCTGAGGGCAAATACTTGGCTGTCGCAGTTTCTTCTATCATTGCGCGTGATCTCTTTCTGGAAAATCTTGAAAATCTGGGACGAGAACTGGGCTATCAGCTTCCAAGTGGAGCTGGAACAGCTTCTGATAAGGTGGCTAGCCAGATTTTGCAAGCCTATGGTATGCAAGGACTCAACTTCTGCGCTAAACTGCACTTTAAAAATACTGAAAAAGCGAAAAAACGCTTAGAAAGGTAAATTATGAATTCATTTAAAAATTTCCTAAAAGAGTGGGGATTGTTCCTCCTGATTCTGTCATTATTAGCTTTAAGCCGTATCTTTTTTTGGAGTAACGTCCGCGTAGAAGGACATTCCATGGATCCAACCCTAGCGGATGGCGAAATCCTCTTTGTTGTCAAACACCTCCCTATTGACCGTTTTGATATCGTGGTGGCCCATGAGGAAGATGGCAATAAGGACATCGTCAAACGTGTCATCGGAATGCCTGGCGATACCATCCGTTACGAAAATGATAAACTTTACATCAATGATAAAGAGACAGATGAACCTTACCTAGCTGACTACATCAAACGTTTCAAGGATGACAAACTCCAAAGCACCTACTCAGGCAAGGGGTTTGAAGGAAATAAAGGAACTTTCTTTAGAAGTATCGCTCAAAAAGCTCAAGCCTTCACAGTTGATGTCAACTACAATACCAACTTTAGCTTTACAGTTCCAGAAGGAGAATACCTTCTCCTCGGAGATGACCGCTTGGTTTCGAGCGACAGCCGCCACGTAGGTACCTTCAAAGCAAAAGATATCACAGGGGAAGCTAAATTCCGCTTCTGGCCAATCACCCGTATCGGAACATTTTAAGAGACCTAAGAGGCCGAGAATCACCAATCTCAGCCTCTTCTTCTATCGTGAGAATATGATTATTCACTATCCAGTTTGATTAAGATAGAAACAAAGTTATACTCAATGAAAATCAAAGAGCAAACTAGGAAGCTAGCCGCAGGTTGCTCAA
>CAURTM010000110.1:0-3247 GCA_963527735.1 uncultured Streptococcus sp. | reverse complement strand
AGTCTGGATTGGGCTTAGCAGAATGTTCTTGAATATAATCTGTAATAGGTTGAAGATCAGTCTCAGAGGCCTTGGCACGTTCCTTGTTGGCGCTGTAGGATTGGTTGGCACTATAACCTAGAAAAGCTGGTAAACTGAGGGCGCGGACAACATAATAATTCGAAAATCCTCGCGACAGGAGATCGGGACGCTCAATTTCAGCCAAGAAAAGATTAGCAGAAAAGAGCAGGGCTGAGAGAGCAGTGATAGCAACACTGGAGCGGAATTTGAAGGGTCTCCTATCCAGCTGGATGAATTTTTTATAGAAAAGGAAAGCCAGCAATGGGAAATCCATAAAATAGATGAAATCCCAAGGACGCAGTAACTCTAGTTCTGCAGTGCCGACAGACACTTTGCTGACCACCTTCATGGTATTAGCCGTGATAAAGTCACTAAATTCTCGATAGTAAAAGACATTGGAATAAAGCCAAATGAACAAAAGGCTATAAATAGCTATACTCAGGCCATAAAAGATCTTGGTTGAGCGAGCATAGAGGGCTAGAGCCAGCAGGAGTAGTCCTAGAGGAAGGGGGTTGAAAAAGGCGATAAAGGCAAGGTAATTTCCCTGCAACTTGCCCACTTGAATATCTAAATTAAAGTCAACGGTATAGGCTAATAAGGTTTTGAGCCAATAGAGGATTAAAAGGGTTAGGACAAAACCCAGTCTGGTACCCATGGCTTTTTGGATTTTGTTAAAATTGCTTTTCACACATTTACTTCCTAATTTTTTATTAGTATTAGTATACCATTTTTTAAAAGAAGAGTAAAAAAGCAAGGGTAGTTTCTTTTTTGAGAATTGGCTAAAAGTTTGATATAATGGTAGTTATGAATAGAATAAGAGTCAGCAAAAGGGTTGAAAAGAAGCTCGCTAAGGGGCTAGTTTTACTAGAAGCCAGTGATCTTGAGAATGTCAATCTTAAGGATCAGGAAGTAGAAGTGCAGAGTCAGGAAGGAACCTTTCTTGGGACTGCCTACCTTTCTCAGCAAAATAAGGGCTTGGGCTGGTTTATTAGTAAGGACAAGGTGGCCTTCAATCAAGCTTTCTTTGAAACACTGTTTAGACAAGCTAAAGAAAAGAGAAGCGCCTACTATCAAGATGATTTGACAACTGCCTTTCGTCTCTTCAACCAAGAGGGAGATGGCTTTGGCGGTCTGACAGTGGACCTTTATGGCGACTATGCTGTCTTTTCTTGGTATAACTCTTATGTTTATCAGATTCGTCAGACCATCTCAGAAGCCTTTAGACAGGTTTTTCCTGAGGTGTTAGGGGCCTATGAGAAGATCCGCTTTAAGGGTCTAGACTATGAATCTGCTCATGTTTATGGCCAAGAAGCACCTGACTTTTTCACTGTTCTGGAAAATGGTGTCCTGTATCAGGTCTTTATGAATGATGGCTTGATGACAGGAATTTTCCTAGACCAGCACGAGGTTCGTGGTAGTCTAGTTGATGGTTTGGCTATGGGCAAATCCTTGCTCAATATGTTTTCCTACACAGCAGCCTTTTCAGTGGCTGCGGCCATGGGAGGAGCAAGCCAGACTACTTCGGTTGACCTAGCCAAACGTTCACGAGAATTGTCTCAAGCGCATTTTCAGGCAAATGGAATCAGTACAGACGACCATCGTTTTATAGTCATGGATGTCTTTGAGTATTTCAAGTATGCCAAACGAAAAGGCTTGACCTACGATGTGATTGTCCTAGATCCGCCTAGCTTTGCTCGGAACAAAAAACAAACCTTCTCTGTGGCCAAGGATTATCACAAGTTGATTTCCCAGAGTCTTGAGATTTTAAATCCGGGCGGTATTATTATTGCCAGCACCAATGCTGCCAATGTATCCCGTCAGAAATTTACAGAACAAATTGATAAAGGCTTTGCAGGAAGAAGTTACCAGATTTTAAATAAATACGGTCTTCCAGCAGATTTTGCCTATAATAAAAAAGATGAAAGTAGTAATTACCTCAAGGTGATTAGTATGAAGGTTAGTAAATGAAATTAATCGTTTCAGTAATGCCAAGAAGTTTAGAGGAGGCTCAGGCTCTGGATGCCATGAGGTATCTGGATGCCGACATCATTGAATGGCGTGCCGACTATCTGCCTAAGGAAGCGATTTTGCAGGTGGCTCCAGCTATTTTTGAAAAATTCGCAGGCCGTGAGTTGGTTTTCACGCTGCGAACTCGCTCTGAAGGGGGACAAATCGAACTTTCTCCAGAAGAATATATCCATCTAATCAAGGAAGTGGCACAACTCTATCAACCAGACTATATTGATTTTGAGTACTATAGCTACAAGGATGTTTTTGAGGAAATGCTGGACTTCCCAAATCTTGTTTTGAGTTACCATAATTTCCAAGAAACACCTGAAAATATGATGGAAATCTTGTCAGAGTTGACGAGCCTAAATCCAAAACTTGTTAAGGTTGCGGTTATGGCTCACACGGAGCAGGATGTGCTAGACTTGATGAACTATACACGAGGCTTTAAAACCCTCAATCCTGAACAGGAATATGTTACCATTTCTATGGGCAAGGTGGGCAAGGTCTCTCGTATCACTGCGGATGTGACGGGTTCGAGTTGGTCCTTTGCTAGTCTAGATGAGGCTAGTGCCCCTGGTCAGATTTCTCTAGCTAGCATGAAAAAAATCAGGGAGATTTTGGATGAAGCTTGATGGCTATACACGTTTAGCTGCAGTTGTTGCCAATCCTATTAAGCACTCTATTTCGCCCTTTATCCACAACAGCGCCTTTGAGGCGACAGCTACCAATGGTGTTTATGTGGCTTGGGAGATTGAAGCGACTGACTTAGCAGAAACGGTGGCCAATATTCGTCGCTACCAGATGTTTGGTATCAACCTATCCATGCCCTATAAGGAGCAAGTGATTCCATATTTGGATGAATTGAGCGATGAAGCACGCTTGATTGGTGCGGTTAATACGGTTGTTAATGAGAATGGCAATTTAATTGGATATAATACAGATGGCAAGGGATTTTTTAAGAGCTTGCCTTCTTTTACAATTACAGGTAAGAAGATGACCCTGCTGGGTGCAGGTGGTGCTGCCAAGTCCATTTTGGCGCAAGCTATTTTGGACGGCGTCAGTCAGATTTCAGTCTTTGTTCGTTCAGTTTCTATGGAAAAAACAAGACCTTACCTAGACAAATTACAGGAGCAAACAGGCTTTAAAGTGGACTTGTATGCTTTAGAAGATGTTTCTG
>CAURTM010000109.1:0-3318 GCA_963527735.1 uncultured Streptococcus sp. | reverse complement strand
CTATCGGGGATTACTTCCGTGACGAAGCCATCACTTGGGCTTATGAGCTTTTGACAAGCCCAGAATGGTTTGACTTCCCAGCTGAGAAACTTTACATGACTTACTATCCAGATGATAAAGATTCTTACAACCGCTGGATTGAAGTGGGAGTGGATCCAAGTCACTTGATTCCAATCGAGGACAACTTCTGGGAAATCGGTGCTGGGCCTTCTGGACCTGATACAGAAATCTTCTTTGACCGTGGAGAAGCTTTTGATCCAGAAAATATCGGTCTTCGCCTTCTTGCAGAAGATATCGAAAACGACCGTTATATCGAAATCTGGAACATCGTTTTGTCACAATTTAACGCAGACCCTGCTGTTCCTCGTAGCGAATACAAGGAATTGCCACACAAGAACATTGATACGGGCGCTGGTTTGGAGCGTTTGGTGGCCGTTATCCAAGGTGCTAAGACTAACTTTGAAACAGACCTCTTCATGCCTATTATTCGTGAAGTGGAGAAATTGTCTGGTAAGATCTATGACCAAGATGGCGACAACATGAGTTTTAAAGTTATCGCTGACCACATCCGTTCTTTGTCATTTGCCATCGGTGATGGTGCCCTTCCAGGAAATGAAGGTCGTGGTTACGTCCTTCGTCGTCTTCTCCGTCGTGCTTCTATGCATGGTCAAAAATTGGGAATCAACGAGCCTTTCCTTTACAAACTCGTTCCAACTGTTGGAAAAATCATGGAAAGCTACTACCCAGAAGTGCTTGAAAAACGTGACTTTATCGAAAAAATCGTTAAGAGCGAAGAAGAATCATTTGCACGTACCCTTCACTCAGGTCAACACTTTGCCCAAGGCATTGTAGCTGACTTGAAAGAAAAAGGTCAATCTGTCATTGCTGGTTCAGATGTATTTAAACTTTACGACACTTATGGATTCCCAGTTGAATTGACTGAAGAAATCGCTGAAGAGGCTGGTATGACTGTAGACCGTAAAGGTTTTGAAGCAGCTATGAAAGAACAGCAAGAACGTGCGCGTGCATCAGCCGTCAAGGGTGGCTCAATGGGTATGCAAAATGAAACCCTTCAAAACATCACTGTAGAAAGTGTCTTCAACTACAATGCTAGCCAATTGTCTTCTAAATTGGTGGCTATCGTGGCTGACAATGCAGAAGTAGAAGCTGTGTCAGAAGGAACTGCCTCACTTATCTTTGCGGAAACGCCATTCTACGCTGAAATGGGTGGACAGGTAGCTGACCACGGACAAATCTTGGATGAGTCAGGTAAGGTTGTGGCTACTGTAACAAATGTTCAAAAAGCACCAAACGGACAAGCTCTTCATACAGTTGAAGTCCTTGCACCGCTTGCCTTGAACCAAGAATATACCTTGGCAATTGATACAAATCGTCGTCACCGTGTCATGAAAAACCACACTGCGACTCACTTGCTTCACGCTGCCCTTCACAATATCCTTGGAAACCACGCAACACAAGCAGGATCTCTTAACGAAGTTGAATTCCTTCGCTTTGACTTTACCCACTTCCAAGCTGTGACTGCTGAAGAATTGCGTGCCATTGAGCAGCAAGTCAATGAAAAAATCTGGGAAGCTCTTGAAGTGAAGACAGTTGAAACGGATATTGACACTGCCAAAGAAATGGGAGCTATGGCCCTCTTTGGTGAGAAATATGGCAAGGAAGTCCGTGTTGTCACTATTGGTGACTACTCTATCGAGCTTTGTGGTGGTACCCACGTTGGCAACACTTCTGAGATTGGTCTCTTCAAGATTGTCAAAGAAGAAGGGATCGGATCAGGAACTCGCCGTATCTTGGCAGTGACTGGTAAGGAAGCCTTTGAAGCCTACCGTGAACAAGAAGACGCTCTTAAAGCTGTCGCAGCAACCTTGAAAGCACCTCAAGTCAAGGAAGTACCTCACAAGGTAGAAGGACTTCAAGAACAACTTCGTCAACTTCAAAAAGAAAATGCTGAATTGAAAGAAAAAGCCGCAGCTGCAGCCGCAGGCGATATCTTCAAGGATGTTAAGGAAGTCAACGGTTACCGTTACATTGCTAGTCAAGTGTCTGTATCAGATGCCGGTGCCCTTCGTACCTTTGCGGACAACTGGAAACAAAAAGACTACTCTGACTTGCTTGTCCTAGTTGCTGCTATCGGAGACAAAGTCAATGTCCTTGTGGCAAGCAAGACAAAAGACCTTCATGCAGGGAACCTTGTCAAAGAATTGGCACCAATCGTCGATGGACGTGGTGGTGGTAAACCAGACATGGCCATGGCAGGAGGAAGCAACCAAGCTAAAATCCAAGAATTGTTGGATGCGGTAGCAGGTAAATTGTAATCAAGTAATACTCTTCGAAAATCAATTTCAAACAATGTCAGCTTCGCCTTGGATTTTATATGTGACTGACTTCGTCAGTCTTATCTACAACCTCAAAGCAGTGCTTTGAGCAACCTGCGGCTAGCTTCCTAGTTTGCTCTTTGATTTTCATTGAGAATAAAGATCTATCCATTTGGGTAGGTCTTTTTTGTGAATAGAAAAAAGCCAAATCCGATTGGATCTGGCTTGAATATTATGAACTATTAAATAGTATTAGCTGCCCAGACACTTACCGAAGCAGCTGAGACTGGGAATTGTCCATAACCTTCCTCATCGATTGTAACTTGACCTTGGTGGTTTTCAAGTAAATCTACAAAGGTTTGGTTAGCCCATTCTTGGCCGACAAACATTGATTTGCTGTTTTCTTGGTCATTTGAAATCAAGACTGCGATTGGGGATTGATTTTCAGCACCTGAACGTACCCAACCGATACAGTTAGCGTCATCAAAGTAGTCTGTTTGTTCTCCATAGGCCAAATCTTTTCGGATGGCTAGGAGGCGGTCAAGGACTTCTTTGAAATCTTGTTGAGCATATTGCCCTGAAATCCCATAGTAGTCGCCGTAAAAGACACATGGAAGGCCATTTTGGCGTAACAGAATGAGGGCATAGGCTGCTGGTTTGAACCATTCTTCAACAGTAGACTCAAGAGCCTGACCACGTTGGGTATCGTGGTTGTCGACAAAAGTCACAGCCTTGTCAGGCTTGAGTTCAACCAAGCTATCTGTGAAAATACCACGAAGGTCATAGTTTGCGCCAGCTTGACTGGCTTCAAAGAGATTCTGGTGGAGACGAACATCAACAAGGTCGAATCGTTCTTCCGTTTTTTCAAGATAGTCTAGATTGGCTTCCTTGTCAGGATTCCAGAATTCACCAAAAACATAGAAATCATCACCGTATTTTTCCTTCATATCACGGATAAAATTGCTCATGAAGAAAGAGTCAA
>CAURTM010000108.1:0-3320 GCA_963527735.1 uncultured Streptococcus sp. | reverse complement strand
AATCTTTTGATTTTACTGGCTTTGACAGGTGTCGGAGTTTTTATGATGGGATTACAACTTCCAACTTTTCTTTCCTTTTCTGGAAATTTAGTTTGTGAGTTGTTTATGACGATTTTTAATATTCATTTTTTTACTCAAGTACAAACCAAGGTTGAGAGCGAATTTCTTGGTAGAGTACTAAGTACAATTTTTACCTTAGCTATTCTATTTATGCCTATTGCAAAAGGATTTATGACAGTCTTGCCAAGTGTACATCTCTCTTCTTTCCTGATAATTGGAAGTGGTGTTATCATCTTGTCTTGTATATCGTTTATTTATGTTCGAACTCATTTTGAAAAATTGATATAAGGCTGCTTGAGTTTCAAAAATTATTTCAAACTAAGTGTTTTTTCCGCCCTTCTCGTTTGTGAGGAGGGCTTAGTTTATGGTAAAATGGTCTTATGAATAAAAGAATGAATGAGTTAGTCGCCTTGCTCAATCGCTATGCGACTGAGTACTATACCAGCGACAATCCGTCGGTTTCAGATAGTGAGTATGACCGCCTTTACCGTGAGTTGGTTGAGTTGGAGGCTACCTATCCAGATCAAGTGTTAGCAGATAGTCCGACCCATCGTGTTGGTGGCAAGGTTTTAGATGGTTTTGAAAAATACAGTCATCAGTATCCTCTTTATAGTTTGCAGGATGCTTTTTCACGTGAGGAGCTTGAAGCTTTTGACGCGCGTGTTCGTAAGGAAGTGGCTCATCCGAACTATATTTGTGAGCTGAAAATCGACGGCTTGTCTATCTCGCTGACTTATGAAAAGGGGATTTTGCTTGCTGGGGCAACGCGTGGAGATGGTTCTGTTGGGGAAAATATCACAGAAAATCTTAAGCGTGTTAAGGACATTCCATTGATCTTGCCAGAAGAACTAGATATCACGGTTCGTGGGGAATGTTATATGCCACGTTCTTCTTTTGACCAGGTTAACCAAGCTCGCCAAGAAAATGGAGAGCCTGAATTTGCCAATCCTCGTAATGCGGCAGCAGGAACATTGCGTCAGCTGGATACAGCAGTAGTTGCCAAGCGCAATCTTGCCACTTTCCTCTATCAAGAAGCCAGTCCTTCAACTCGTGACAGCCAAGAAAAGGTTTTGAAGCACCTAGAACAGCTCGGTTTTGTAGTTAATCCTAAGCGGATTTTGGCTGAAAACATAGATGAAATCTGGAATTTTATCCAAGAAGTAGGACAAGAACGGGAGAATCTGCCTTATGATATCGATGGGGTGGTGATCAAGGTCAATGACCTAGCAGGCCAAGAAGAACTTGGCTTTACCGTTAAGGCTCCAAAGTGGGCTGTAGCCTACAAGTTTCCTGCTGAGGAAAAAGAAGCCCAACTCTTATCAGTTGATTGGACAGTTGGCCGTACGGGTGTTGTAACCCCAACTGCGAATCTAACACCAGTACAACTAGCTGGAACAACTGTTAGCCGTGCAACTCTGCACAATGTGGATTATATTGCTGAAAAAGATATCCGTAAAGACGACACGGTTATCGTCTATAAGGCTGGGGATATCATCCCTGCCGTTTTACGTGTGGTAGAGTTCAAGCGGGTTTCTGAAGAAAAACTAGATATCCCTACAAACTGTCCAAGTTGTAACTCTGACTTGTTGCACTTTGAAGATGAAGTGGCCCTGCGTTGTATCAATCCGCGTTGCCCTGCCCAAATCATGGAAGGCTTGATTCACTTTGCCTCTCGAGATGCCATGAATATTACAGGTCTTGGTCCGTCAGTAGTCGAAAAACTCTTTGCTGCCAATCTAGTCAAGGATGTGGCGGATATTTATCGTTTGAAAGAAGAAGAGTTCCTCCTTTTAGAGGGGGTCAAGGAAAAGTCTGCTTCTAAACTGTATCAGGCCATCCAAGCATCTAAGGAAAACTCAGCTGAGAAACTCTTATTTGGTTTGGGAATTCGCCATGTAGGAAGCAAGGCTAGCCAGCTCTTACTCCAACATTTCCACTCGATTGAAAATCTGGCTCAGGCAGATCCAGAGGAAGTGGCTAGTATTGAAAGTCTGGGTGGTGTGATTGCCAAGAGTCTTCAGACATATTTTGCGACAGAAGGCTCTGAAATTCTCCTCAGCGAATTGAAAGAAGCTGGGGTCAATCTGGACTATAGAGGTCAGACTGTAGTAGCGGATGCAGCCTTGTCGGGCTTGACCGTGGTATTGACTGGAAAATTGGAACGGCTCAAGCGCTCAGAAGCTAAAAGTAAACTCGAAAGTCTGGGTGCCAAGGTAACAGGCAGTGTTTCTAAAAAGACCGACCTCGTCGTTGCAGGAGCAGATGCTGGAAGTAAACTTCAAAAAGCACAAGAACTTGGTATCGAAGTTCGAGATGAAGCTTGGCTAGAAAGTCTGTAATGATCGTTTAAAAACAGAGTTTGGATCATTTGACTATGTCTGTTAATTGAGACGAGATTGGTCAAGAATTTATTAGTGAAACAGAAATAAAATAAAAAGGAAAAATAAAAATGTATACCTACCCTATGCGCATTCATTACCATCGCAAGAATGGTGAATATGACACTTGCTCTTTTGTAAAGAGTAAGGATCAACGAATTGATTTACTAACTTACCAAGAAGATTATTTTGGAGCCTTATTTAGCTTTGAACACCCAAGCGTTCATCCCTTAGAAAGCTTGAATTTTGTGGTTCATACTGGCCAAACTAGTAAAGAATATACTATCCGTTTTAATCACTATCCTCTCTTAACGGAGGTCTGGATTTTGGAAGGCGATGATAGAATTTATTATTCTGAAAATCCTGCTATTGCCAGTCCTTTCTATAAGAATCAAAATCCTTTTGCCTTTGACAAGGCTATCAATAGCGCTAGTTTCGACCACCACTGGGGCTACCAAGGTGAATTGGGTTGCCATGTAGAGGACAATCAGGCTCATTTTGCCCTTTGGGCTCCAACAGCGACAGCAGTGCAGGTTGTCGTTTATGAATCAGCTACTAATGATGCCTCTGTTTGGAAGACTTTTGATATGGAGAGAGGCAATCGCTACTCTTATAACCATAAGGACAATACTATTGGTGTCTGGAGTTTGGATGTTGAGGAAGATTTGACTGGTAAGGCTTATCAGTATCAAGTCCAATTCCCTCATCACGAAACACTGACACGTGATCCTTATACAATCGCGACCAGCCCTGATGGCAAACGTTCTGCTATTCTGAGCCATGCAGAAAAACAAGTCGAAAATTTCGAGGTCAAGCATGGTTCTGATGCTGCTTGGCGTTTGGAAAATCCATGTAAGGCAGTTATTTGTGAAATGCATATTC
>CAURTM010000107.1:0-3503 GCA_963527735.1 uncultured Streptococcus sp. | reverse complement strand
AACTCACGGTAACGGTTAACGTCGTTTTTACGCAAGTATGCAAGCAAGTTACGACGGCGACCGATTTTCTTCATCAATCCACGGTAAGTAGCGTGGTCTTTTTTGTGTTGTTTGATGTGTTCGTTAAGGTGGTTGATTTCCCAAGTAAGGACAGCAACTTGAACCTCTACTGAACCTGTATCACCTTCGTGACGTGCATATTGTGCGATGATTTCATTTTTTTTCTCTTTTGAGATTGCCATGATGTTTCTCCTTTTTATTTGGCTTCATCCGAGTGACAGGTTGGCATGCCTGTAACCAAGAAGAAGTTATTTGTCTTTACGACAATCCCTATTCTACCAATAACTAACTTCTTTGTCAACAGATTTACTTTCTTGTTTTAAATATGCTATAATAATCATAGCAAGAAATCTAAGTTGTCTGTTTTTTAAAACGAGGTGATTATCATGCCTAGATTCTATTCCCATCTCCCCTACTATCTGGTCATATTTTTCTTTTATTGGCCACTTTATCAGTTGTTATCACTAATTATTTCTGACCCCCTTTTGCTCAAGAGTCTCTACGTAAATAATATTCTCTTCTTTACACCTCTGGTAATCTTGATTGTATCGTTACTCTATAGCTACCGTTTCCGTTTCTCTCTTTGGTGGTTACTGGGGAACGGACTGCTCTATTGTTTTACCATCATTACTTTCAGAGAATTTATCCTTCCCTACTTCCTAGCCTATGAAGTCTTTGCCATAGTTGGTATGGCTGTCGGTGCCGCTATTAAGAATCTAGTGCAAAAACTGAAAAACAAAAAACTTTCACAAAATCCTTGAAAAATCTCACAATCATGCTATAATAATCCATAGAGACAAGTCACTTAGTCCCTTTCTACTAGAGAGTGCGTGGTTGCTGGAAACGCATAGAGAGCCTAAACTGATACTACTCTTGAGTTTTTTATGAAAACATAAAACGGTGGCCACGTTAGAGCCAATCAGAGGTGTCCCTCTTTTTTGAGGAACATAAATGAAGGTGGAACCACGTTGCGACGTCCTTTCGAGGATGTCGCAATTTTTTATGAGGAGACTAACTATGGAGTTGCAAGAATTAGTGGAGCGCAGTTGGGCAATCCGACAAGCTTATCACGAACTGGAAGTTAAGCATCATGATTCCAAGTGGACGGTAGAAGAGGACCTCTTGGCTTTGTCTAATGATATTGGAAATTTCCAACGACTAGTGATGACCAAGCAAGGACGCTACTATGATGAAACACCTTACACACTGGAACAAAAACTTTCAGAAAATATCTGGTGGCTAGTAGAACTTTCTCAACGTCTGGATATAGACATTCTGACGGAAATGGAAAACTTCCTCTCTGATAAAGAAAAGCAATTGAACATTAAGACTAGGAAGTAGTCTGCAAAAAAGTCAATGCTTAGAAACTATGAAATAATAAAAAGGAGAAGATCATGATTAACATTACTTTCCCAGATGGCGCTGTTCGTGAATTCGAATCCGGCGTAACTACTTTTGAAATTGCTCAATCTATCAGCAATTCCCTAGCTAAAAAGGCCTTGGCTGGTAAATTCAACGGCAAACTCATCGACACTACTCGTGCTATCACTGAAGATGGAAGCATCGAAATTGTGACACCTGATCACGAAGATGCCCTTCCAATCTTGCGTCACTCAGCTGCTCACTTGTTTGCCCAAGCCGCTCGTCGTCTGTTCCCAGACATTCACTTGGGAGTTGGTCCAGCCATCGAAGACGGCTTCTACTACGATACAGACAACACAGCTGGTCAAATCTCTAACGAAGACCTTCCTCGTATCGAAGAAGAAATGCAAAAAATTGTCAAAGAAAACTTCCCATCTATTCGTGAAGAAGTGACTAAAGATGAGGCCCGTGAAATCTTCAAAAATGACCCTTACAAATTAGAATTGATTGAAGAACACTCAGAAGACGAAGGCGGTTTGACTATCTATCGTCAGGGTGAATATGTAGACCTTTGCCGTGGCCCTCACGTCCCATCAACAGGCCGTATCCAAATCTTCCACCTTCTCCATGTAGCAGGTGCTTACTGGCGTGGAAATAGCGACAACGCTATGATGCAACGTATCTACGGTACAGCTTGGTTTGACAAGAAAGACTTGAAGAACTACCTTCAAATGCGTGAAGAAGCTAAGGAACGTGATCACCGTAAACTTGGTAAAGAGCTTGACCTCTTCATGATTTCTCAAGAGGTTGGTCAAGGGCTTCCATTCTGGTTGCCAAATGGTGCGACTATTCGTCGTGAGTTGGAACGCTACATCGTAGACAAAGAGTTGGCTTCTGGCTACCAACACGTTTACACTCCACCACTTGCTTCAGTTGAGCTTTACAAGACTTCTGGTCACTGGGATCATTACCAAGAAGACATGTTCCCAACTATGGACATGGGTGACGGGGAAGAATTTGTCCTTCGTCCAATGAACTGCCCACACCACATCCAAGTCTTCAAACACCATGTTCACTCTTACCGTGAGTTGCCAATCCGTATCGCTGAAATCGGTATGATGCACCGTTATGAAAAATCTGGTGCCCTCACTGGTCTTCAACGTGTACGTGAAATGTCACTCAACGACGGTCACCTCTTCGTTACTCCAGAACAAATCCAAGAAGAATTCCAACGTGCCCTTCAGTTGATTATCGATGTTTATGAAGACTTCAACTTGAATGAATACCGCTTCCGCCTCTCTCTTCGTGACCCTCAAGATACTCACAAGTACTTTGACAACGATGAGATGTGGGAAAATGCCCAAACCATGCTTCGTGCAGCCCTTGATGAAATGGGTGTGGACTACTTTGAAGCCGAAGGTGAAGCAGCCTTCTACGGACCAAAATTGGATATTCAAGTTAAGACAGCCCTTGGAAAAGAAGAAACTCTTTCTACTATCCAACTTGACTTCTTGCTTCCAGAACGCTTCGACCTCAAATACATCGGAGCTGATGGTGAAGAGCACCGTCCAGTTATGATTCACCGTGGGGTTATCTCAACTATGGAACGCTTCACAGCTATCTTGATTGAGAACTACAAGGGTGCCTTCCCAACATGGCTTGCACCACACCAAGTAACCCTCATCCCAGTATCTAACGAAAAACACGTGGACTACGCATGGGAAGTAGCTAAGAAACTCCGTGACCGTGGTGTCCGTGCTGATGTAGATGAGCGCAATGAAAAAATGCAGTTCAAGATCCGTGCTTCACAAACAAGCAAGATTCCTTACCAATTAATCGTTGGGGACAAGGAAATGGAAGACGGAACAGTCAACGTTCGTCGCTATGGCCAAAAAGAAACACAAACTGTCTCAGTTGATGACTTTGTTCAAGCTATCCTAGCTGATATCGCCAACAAATCACGAGTTGAGAAATAAGAGATAAAATCCTAGCTACCTAAAAAGCAACAACTAAAACAGCTGTTGCTTTTTTATATTTTTACTCAATGAAAATCAAAAAGCAAACTAGGAAGCTAGCCGCAA
>CAURTM010000106.1:0-3614 GCA_963527735.1 uncultured Streptococcus sp. | reverse complement strand
TTAGTGAAACGACAGTTGTAAAAGCAAACCAACAAGCTGTAAAGGGAGTTCCAAAGCAAATTAATGATTTGAATGAGCCTGTTAAAACAGTTAGTGAAGCAACGGTTGATTTGGGTCATGTTGTAGAAGCAATTAAAAAGATTGAAGAGGAAGGCCAAGGTATTTCTGATGAAGTCAAGGCTGAAATCTTAAAACATGAAAGACATGCCAGCACTATCTTGGAAGAAACTGGTCACATTGAGATTTTAAATGAATTACAACTTGAAGAAACTGCTCTCGAAGGAGAAGTAGAAACGCCTATTATTGAAAGCCCAACTGAGCAAACTGAAAGTCAAGAACTAGAAGACTTGGGCTTGAAAGTTGAACCGAGCTTTGATATTGAACAAGTAGCTACGGAAGTAACGACTTATGTTCAAACAATTATTGATGACATGGATGTTGAGGCCACACTTTCAAATGATTATAACCGTCGTAGTATCAATTTGCAAATTGATACTAACGAACCAGGTCGTATTATCGGCTACCATGGTAAAGTCTTGAAGGCCTTGCAACTATTGGCTCAAAATTATCTTTACAACCGCTATTCAAGAACCTTCTATATCACTATTAATGTCAATGATTATGTTGAACATCGTGCAGAAGTCTTGCAGACCTATGCTCAAAAATTGGCGACTCGTGTTTTAGAAGAAGGACGTAGTCATCAAACAGATCCTATGTCAAATAGTGAACGCAAGATTATTCATCGTATTATTTCACGTATGGATGGCGTGACTAGTTACTCTGAGGGTGATGAGCCAAATCGCTATGTCGTTGTAGATACAGAATAAACAAAATCAGGGTTCTCCTGATTTTTTGCTAGCTGGGGAGGAGATTAAATTAATGTTGAATAAGATAAGAGACTATCTAGACTTTGCTGGTTTGCAGTATCGTAATCCGGATAAGTCTGGAGATGAGCGAGAGAAGATGCTGGAATTGCGCCACAAAGGTCAAGAGGCACGAAAGGCTTTTACAGAATTGGCTAAAGCCTTTCAGGCAAATCATCCAGAATGGCAACTCCAACAGACTAGCCAGTGGATGAATCAGGCGCAACGTTTACGACCACATTTTTGGGCTTATCTACAGCGTGAGGGGAAAGTGACAGAACCTATGTTGGCCCTTCGTTTGTATGGAAGCTCTTCTGATTTTGGAGTTTCACTTGAAGTTAGTTTTATCGAACGCAAGAAAGATGAGCAAACTTTGGAGAAACAAACCAAGGTATTAGAAATTCCAACCGTTAAAGGGATTTATTATCTAGCCTACTCTGATGGTCAAAGTCAAAGATGGGATGCGAACGAAGAAAATCGTCAGATTTTAAGAAATAAACTATCTAATCAGGAAATTCGAAAAGTTTTAGTTAAGGCAGATGTTTCTATCATAGAAAATCAATCATTAGAAGTGATTTTAGAAAAATTAGAAGATGCTTATGAACGCTTACTTCCCTACTATCAGGCGACTAGAGGATAGCAAATAGAATACTTATTTACGTCGAATTGTTTAATTGCTATTCTATGTATTTTTTCATATAATAGTAAAATAGAATGTGTGGTTCAATAATCACCTCAAATAGAAAGGAAATTCTATGTCAAATCTATCTGTTAATGCAATTCGTTTCCTAGGTATTGACGCTATCAACAAAGCCAACTCAGGTCACCCAGGTGTTGTTATGGGAGCGGCTCCGATGGCTTACAGCCTCTTTACAAAACAACTTCGTATCAATCCAGCTCAACCAAACTGGATTAACCGCGACCGCTTTATTCTTTCAGCAGGCCATGGTTCAATGCTCCTTTATGCCCTTCTTCACCTTTCTGGTTTTGAAGATGTTAGTATGGATGAGATCAAGAGCTTCCGTCAATGGGGTTCAAAAACACCAGGTCACCCAGAATTTGGCCATACAGCAGGGATTGATGCTACGACAGGTCCTCTAGGTCAAGGGATTTCAACTGCCACTGGTTTTGCCCAGGCAGAACGTTTCTTGGCAGCCAAATATAACCGTGAAGGCTACAATATCTTTGACCACTATACTTATGTTATCTGTGGAGACGGAGACTTGATGGAAGGTGTCTCAAGCGAGGCGGCTTCATACGCAGGTCTGCAAAAAC
The DNA here is from genome assembly GCA_963527735.1 of uncultured Streptococcus sp. GTDB lineage: Bacteria > Bacillota > Bacilli > Lactobacillales > Streptococcaceae > Streptococcus. The sequence continues at coordinate 1,476 of CAURTM010000106.1, read as the reverse complement.
TAGACAAGTTGGTTGTTCTTTATGATTCAAATGACATCAACTTGGATGGTGAGACAAAGGATTCCTTTACAGAAAGTGTTCGTGACCGTTACAATGCCTATGGTTGGCATACTGCCTTGGTTGAAGATGGAACAGATTTAGAAGCAATCCATGCTGCTATCGAAACAGCTAAAGCTTCAGGCAAACCATCTTTGATTGAAGTGAAGACTGTTATTGGATATGGTTCTCCAAACAAACAAGGAACTAATGCTGTACACGGTGCTCCTCTTGGAGCAGATGAAACTGCAGCAACTCGTCAAGCCCTTGGTTGGGACTATGAACCATTTGAAATCCCAGAACAAGTTTATGCTGATTTCAAAGAACATGTTGCAGACCGTGGTGCATCAGCTTATCAAACTTGGACAAAGCTAGTTGCTGATTATAAAGAAGCTCATCCAGAATTGGCTGCAGAAGTAGAAGCCATTATTGATGGACGTGATCCAGTTGAAGTGACTCCAGCAGACTTCCCAGCTTTAGAAAATGGCTTCTCTCAAGCAACTCGTAACTCGAGTCAGGATGCTTTGAACGTTGTGGCAGCTAAGTTACCAACCTTCCTAGGTGGATCAGCTGACCTAGCTCACTCAAACATGACTTATATCAAGACTGACGGACTTCAAGACGATGCCAATCGCTTGAACCGTAACATTCAGTTTGGTGTTCGTGAATTTGCAATGGGAACGATCTTGAACGGGATGGCCCTTCACGGTGGACTTCGTGTATACGGTGGAACTTTCTTCGTCTTCTCTGACTATGTGAAGGCAGCTGTTCGCTTGTCAGCCTTACAAGGACTTCCTGTGACTTATGTCTTTACCCACGATTCAATCGCAGTTGGGGAAGACGGTCCGACTCACGAACCAGTTGAGCACTTGGCAGGTCTTCGTGCCATGCCAAATCTGAATGTTTTCCGTCCAGCAGATGCGCGTGAAACGCAAGCAGCTTGGTACCTTGCAGTGACAAGTGAGAAAACACCAACTGCCCTTGTCTTGACACGTCAAAACTTGACTGTTGAAGAGGGAACAGACTTCGACAAGGTTGCAAAAGGTGCCTATGTTGTCTATGAAAATGCAGCAGATTTTGATACCATCTTGATTGCGACAGGTTCAGAGGTTAATCTTGCTGTCTCAGCTGCCAAAGAATTGGCTAGTCAAGGCGCAAAAGTCCGCGTAGTCAGCATGCCATCTACAGATGTCTTTGATAAACAAGATGCAGCTTACAAGGAAGAAATTCTTCCAAATGCAGTCCGCCGTCGTGTTGCAGTCGAAATGGGTGCAACTCAAAACTGGTACAAATATGTTGGTCTAGATGGTGCTGTTCTTGGTATTGATACCTTCGGAGCCTCTGCACCAGCACCAAAAGTATTGGCAGAATATGGCTTTACAGTTGAAAATCTTGTAAAAGTCGTTCAAAACTTGAAATAATTCTAAAAATCAGGGCGCA
>CAURTM010000105.1:0-3629 GCA_963527735.1 uncultured Streptococcus sp. | reverse complement strand
TATAGAAGCGCTGAATCTTGCCAATTTCAACTAGATAGACCTGATCTTCGATTTTCCCTTTAATTGTTTCTGTTCGGTCCAGATTTTCTGCAAATTCGATGACTTTCTGGATTTTATCGGTTTCTTGAGGTGCTTGAACAATCAGCTTTTCCTCTTCGTAAGACTTACTAATCTGTAGTTCTACTTTCATAAATTTCTCTCCTTTTCAGTTATACAAGGTTGTGATCACTGCTTGTACACCTTTATTAAACACTATTTTTCAGCCCCTTGCAAGGGACTTTGTCTATGTGGAGGGATTTGTATCCTATGTGGTGCTTGCTTTTCTGTCCTATCTGAAATATGGTATAATAGCACTAATCAATTTCTAGGAAAATAGATACAGAAAGGGGCTGAAAGATGTCTCATATTATTGAATTGCCAGAGGTGCTGGCAAACCAGATTGCAGCTGGAGAGGTTATCGAGCGTCCAGCTAGCGTTGTTAAGGAGCTGGTAGAAAACGCCATTGACGCGGGCTCTAACCAGATTACCATTGAGATTGAGGAAGCAGGTCTCAAGAAAATCCAAATCACAGATAATGGTCATGGAATTGCCCACGATGAGGTGGAATTGGCCTTGCGTCGTCATGCGACCAGTAAGATAAAAAATCAGGCAGATCTTTTTCGAATTCGGACGCTTGGTTTTCGTGGTGAAGCTTTGCCTTCTATCGCATCCGTCAGCGTTTTAATTCTTTTGACAGCAGTTGAGGGTGCAAGTCATGGGACTAAGTTAGTCGCGCGTGGGGGAGAAGTAGAAGAAATCATCCCAGCGACCAGTCCAGTGGGAACAAAGGTTTGTGTGGAGGATCTCTTTTTTAACACGCCTGCCCGCCTCAAGTATATGAAGAGCCAGCAAGCGGAGCTGTCTCATATCATTGATATTGTCAATCGTCTGGGTTTGGCCCATCCTGAGATTTCTTTCAGTTTAATTAGTGATGGCAAGGAAATGACGCGAACAGCGGGAACAGGTCAATTGCGCCAAGCTATCGCAGGGATTTACGGTTTGGCGAGTGCCAAGAAGATGATTGAAATTGAGAATTCTGACCTAGATTTCGAAATTTCAGGTTTTGTGTCCTTGCCTGAGTTAACTCGGGCCAATCGCAACTATATCAGCCTCTTCATCAATGGCCGTTATATCAAGAACTTTTTACTCAATCGTGCTATTCTTGACGGTTATGGAAGCAAGCTCATGGTGGGACGCTTTCCGTTGGCTGTCATTCACATCCATATCGACCCTTATCTAGCGGATGTCAATGTACATCCGACTAAGCAAGAAGTACGGATTTCCAAGGAAAAAGAACTGATGACGTTGGTCTCAGAAGCCATTGCAAATAGTCTCAAGGAGCAAACCTTGATACCTGATGCCTTGGAAAATCTTGCTAAATCGACCGTGCGCAATCGTGAGAAGGTGGAGCAGACCATTCTCCCACTCAAAGAAAATACGCTCTACTATGAGAAAACAGAGCCGATAAGATCCAGTCAAGCTGAGGTGTCTGATTATCAGGTAGAATTAACTGAGGAAGGACAGGATTTAACTTTATTTGCCAAGGAAACCTTGGATCAGCTAACCAAGCCAGCAAAACTGCATTTTGCAGAGAGAAAACCTGCTAACTATGACCAACTAGACCATCCAGAGTTAGATTTAGCCAGTCTGGATAAAGCCTATGATAAGCTAGAGCGAGAAGAATCTTCAAGCTTCCCAGAGTTGGAATTTTTCGGGCAAATGCATGGGACCTATCTCTTTGCTCAAGGGCGAGATGGACTCTACATCATAGACCAACATGCGGCTCAGGAACGGGTCAAGTATGAGGAGTACCGTGAAAGCATTGGTGATGTTGACCAGAGCCAGCAACAACTCCTAGTGCCCTACATCTTTGAATTTCCAGCGGATGATGCTCTGCGTCTCAAGGAAAGAATGGCACTTTTAGAGGAAGTGGGCGTCTTTCTAGCAGAGTACGGAGAAAATCAATTCATCTTACGCGAACATCCTATTTGGATGGCAGAGGAGGAAATTGAGTCAGGTATCTATGAAATGTGCGACATGCTACTCTTGACCAAGGAAGTTTCTATCAAGAAATATCGAGCAGAGTTGGCTATCATGATGTCCTGCAAGCGGTCTATCAAGGCCAATCATCGTATTGATGATCATTCAGCTAGACAACTCCTCTATCAGCTTTCTCAATGTGACAATCCCTATAACTGTCCCCACGGACGTCCTGTTTTGGTGCATTTTACCAAGTCGGATATGGAAAAGATGTTCCGACGTATTCAGGAAAATCACACCAGTCTCCGTGAGTTGGGGAAATATTAAACTAAAAGGAAAACTATGTACGAATATTTAAAAGGAATCATTACCAAAATCACTGCTAAATACATTGTTCTTGAAATCAACGGTATCGGCTATATCCTGCATGTGGCCAATCCTTATGCCTACTCAGGACAGGTTAATCAAGAAGCTCAAATTTATGTGCATCAGGTTGTGCGTGAGGATGCCCATCTGCTTTATGGATTTCGCTCAGAAGACGAGAAAAAGCTCTTTCTCAGTCTGATTTCGGTATCTGGGATTGGTCCTGTATCAGCTCTTGCTATTATCGCTGCTGATGACAATGCTGGCTTGGTTCAAGCCATCGAAACCAAGAATATTACCTACTTGACCAAGTTCCCTAAAATTGGCAAGAAAACAGCCCAGCAGATGGTGCTGGACTTGGAAGGCAAGGTAGTAGTTGCTGGAGATGACCTTCCTGCTAAGGTCGCAGTGCAAGCAAGCGCTGAAAACCAAGAATTGGAAGAAGCCATGGAAGCCATGTTGGCTCTGGGCTACAAGGCAACCGAGCTCAAGAAAATCAAGAAATTCTTTGAAGGAACGACAGATACAGCTGAGAACTATATCAAGTCGGCCCTTAAAATGTTGGTCAAATAGGAGCAGAGCATGACAAAACGTTGTTCGTGGGTCAAGATGACCAATCCGCTCTACATTGCCTATCATGATGAGGAGTGGGGGCAGCCCCTCCATGATGACCAAGCATTGTTTGAGTTGTTGTGTATGGAAACCTATCAGGCAGGCCTGTCTTGGGAAACGGTACTAAACAAACGCCAGGCTTTCCGAGAAGCCTTTCATGACTATCAAATTCAAGTAGTCGCAGAGATGACCGACACCGAATTGGAAACCTTGCTGGATAATCCAGCCATCATCCGAAATAGAGCCAAGATTTTTGCTACACGTGCTAATGCCCAAGCCTTTCTACAGTTACAGGCAGAGTACGGCTCTTTTGATGCCTATCTTTGGTCTTTTGTTGAGGGGAAAACGATCGTTAATGATGTTCCCGATTATCGCCAAGCCCCAGCTAAAACCGCTTTGTCTGAGAAATTAGCCAAAGATCTCAAAAAACGAGGCTTCAAGTTCACAGGCCCAGTCGCCGTCTTGTCTTTTCTACAGGCTGCAGGGCTAGTTGATGACCACGAGAACGATTGTGAGTGGAAAAGCAGCAATTAGTGAGTATAGGTAACTAGAATATTTGAGAATATAGAAAAAAGCTGAGAAATGAACTGCACCCCAAAAGTTAGACAGAAAAAATCTAACTTTTGGGGTGTTTT
>CAURTM010000104.1:0-3788 GCA_963527735.1 uncultured Streptococcus sp. | reverse complement strand
TGTGGGTGAGCATTGTCTTCCGTTGGTTTCCCGTGAGTCGCCCAACGAGTATGTCCAATACCAGTTGTTCCCTCAACACCAGCTGTCTTGGCAGACAATTCTGCGATACGACCAACAGCCTTCACCAAATGGTTTTCAGCACCACCTAGGACAAAAATCCCCGCAGAATCATAGCCACGGTATTCGAGCTTTTCAAGCCCTTGAATCAAAATATCAGTTGCATTTGTGTTTCCAACAACACCAACAATTCCACACATAGTATATACGACACAGACCAGCTGTGCTTTCTCCTTAAAATTGGTATAGTCTAATTCCTCTTTTATAGAATCAGCAAAAACAGTATATACTTGTTTCTTTCACTTGTCAAGAGTTAAAATTGGTATAGTTTAAATTAAGCTCCTGTAAGCAAAAAACTCTGACCAATTAAAATCATTAGTCAGAGTCTTTTTTAAAATCCATTATTATCGCTTAACTCCTTGAACCAGTGCCCTGATTTCTTCAGACGACGTTCTTGCGTTTCTAAGTCTAATTCGACCAAGCCATAGCGATTTTTATAACTATTGAGCCATGACCAGCAATCGATAAAGGTCCAAATCAAGTAGCCCTTACAATTGGCTCCGTCTTCAATGGCACGGTGCAGTTCACGAAGATGACCTTTTACAAAATCAATACGGTAATCATCTTGAATCATTCCATCTTGACGGAATTTTTCTTCCCCTTCAACACCCATGCCATTCTCTGTCAACATCCACTCGATATTACCATAATTTTCCTTGATATTTTGGGCAATGTCATAAATCCCTTGCTCATAAATCTCCCAGCCACGATGAGGATTGATTTTACGTCCAGGCATCACATAAGGCTCGTAAAAATGTTCTGGTAAGAGTGGACTCTCTGGATGCTTAGCAAATCGAGGAGCCATAACACGCAAAGGTTGATAGTAGTTGACACCAAGGAAGTCCACCGTATTGTCACGAATGAGATCCAACTCCTCCTCTGTAGCATCAGGCAAGAGACCGTGTTCATGCAAAATTTCTACTAACTCCTGTGGATAAGTCCCCAAAACAGACGGATCTAAGAAAGATTGGGCCTGAAAAAGGTCCGCAATACGAGCAGCCTTGACATCAGCAGGATGCTGGCTACGTGGATAAGCCGGTGTCAAGTTGAGGACAATCCCAATTTTGGAATCAGGTAAGAGTTCATGACAGGCCTTGACCGCTCGACTGCTAGCCAATTGTGTATGATAGGCTACTTTAACCGCCGCTTCTGCATCCACCTTATGTGGATAATGGGCATCGTAAAAATAGCCAAATTCTACTGGAACGATTGGCTCGTTAAAGGTAATCCATTGATCCACTAAATCTCCATAAGTCTCAAAACAAAAACGAGCATAGTCTTCATAGGCTGAAACAGTCGCCTTATTTTCCCAACCATCACCATCCTCTTGAAGGGCAAAAGGCAAATCAAAATGATAAAGATTGACTAAAAGACGAATCCCTTTGGCCTTAATAGCCTCAAAAACCTTACGATAGAAATCCACACCTTGAGCATTGACTTCCCCACGCCCTTGTGGAAAAATCCGTGACCACTGAATAGAAGTCCGAAAGGCCGTGTGACCAGTTTCTACCAGTAGCTCAATATCCTTTTCCCAGTTTTCATAAAAGGTTGATGTTTTATCTGGACCAATCCCATTATAGTAGCGATTTGGCTCCACTTGGTACCAATAATCCCAGAGATTATCTCCCTTACCGTCACCAGCTACACGTCCTTCTGTCTGTGGTCCAGAAGTAGAGGATCCCCAGACAAAATCCTTTGGAAATCTTAGCATACATTTACCTCTTTATCTACTCATTTTTCCCATTATACAGAAAAAACAAGGTAAAAACTAGTTACATTTTTTCCTTGTTTTTCTTCTGATTATAGTTTTTATTTCTTGCTGAGAATTTCAAGCGTTTCAAGCACGTTATCTGCATGAACTTCGATAGTGTCACCAGTCGCTTTAATCTTCACTTCTACGATGCCATCGGCCGCTTTTTTACCAACAGTGATACGGATTGGCAATCCAATCAAGTCGCTATCGCTGAATTTGACTCCGACACGTTCGTTACGGTCATCTGTCAAGACTTCGTAACCAGCTCCCATCAAGCTTGCTTCAAGTTTTTCTGTCAAGGCTTGCGCTTCTTCGTCCTTGACATTGACAGTGATCAAGTGAACATCAAATGGCGCCAATTCTTTAGGGAAATTGATTCCCCAAGCGTAACGGTATTCACCTTTTGGCGTTTTGTTAACAAAGAGGCGAGCGTGTTGCTCCATCACTGCTGAAAGGAGACGGCTGACACCGATACCGTAACATCCCATGATAATTGGCACAGCACGGCCATTTTCATCCAAAACATCTGCTCCCATGCTTGCTGAATAGCGAGTGCCAAGTTTGAAGATGTGACCAATTTCGATACCACGCGCAAAGTTAAGGACTCCTTGCCCGTCTGGGGAAATTTCACCCTCACGAACTTCACGGATATCCACATATTCTGCAGTAAAATCACGACCTGGGTTCACACCAGTCAAGTGGTAGCCATCTTCGTTAGCACCGACCACTGCATTGCGAACATCTTGCACCTTACGGTCTGCAATGATTTTAACATTCTCTGGCAAACCAACTGGTCCAAGTGAACCAAAACCTGCTTGAACAACACTTGCCACTTCTTCTTCGCTAGCAACGTCAAAGAAATCTGCTCCCAAGTGGTTTTTCAACTTGACTTCGTTGAGTTGGTCATTTCCAACTAGAAGGGCTGCAACAAGCTCACCATCTGCCATGTAGAAGAGGGTTTTAATTGTTTGTTCTTCTGGAACATTGAGAAAGGCTGCAACTTCATCGATTGATTTAACATCTGGTGTTGCAACACGAGTCACTTCTTCTTCAGCGACAACACGGTTGCTTGGTTTGTACTCGTTTGTTGCCATTTCCAAGTTGGCCGCATAGCTAGATTCACTTGAGTAAGCAATGGTATCTTCACCAGAAACCATCCATTTGAGCAATTCTGCCTTGATTTCTTCTTGCACTTCTGCAGGAATTTCATCAAATGAGGCAACTGACTTGTCCAAGACAACCCAGCGGTCAAGGTCTGTACGAGCAGGTGTAATGGCCATAAATTCTTGGCTGTCCTTACCACCCATGGCTCCACCGTCACCAATAATAGCCTTGAAATCTAAACCACTACGAGTGAAAATACGCTCATAAGCAGCCTTGTACTCATCATAAACACTGTCCAAGCTATCATAGTTAGCGTGGAAACTATAAGCATCCTTCATGATAAACTCACGTGTACGGAGAAGTCCATTACGTGGGCGTTTTTCATCACGATACTTAGGCTGGATTTGGTAAAGATTAAGTGGCAATTGCTTGTAAGACTTAACAGAATCACGGACAATAGCTGTAAAGGTTTCTTCGTGTGTTGGACCTAAGATAAAGTCTGATTTTTCACGGTTTTTTAGTTTGTAAAGGTCCTCACCGTAAGTTTCGTAACGGCCTGATTCGCGCCACAATTCTGCACTGAGAAGGGCTGGAGCTAACATCTCAACGGCACCAATCTTGTCGAATTCTTGGCGCATGATATTTTTAGCTTTTTCAATCACACGGTTGGCAAGTGGTAGGTAGGAATAAACACCTGCTGAGACTTGACGAACATAACCAGCTCGCAACATAAGAGCGTGGCTGATAACTTGAGCATCGCTTGGCATTTCGCGAAGCGTTGGGATAAGCATTTTACTTTGTTTCATAATATTCC
>CAURTM010000103.1:0-3866 GCA_963527735.1 uncultured Streptococcus sp. | reverse complement strand
AAGCAAGCAAGGAAGAAGACTTCAAACCATCTGTCGAATCACTTTCTCGTGCCTTCAACTTGGCTGAGAAGGCAGAAGGAGTTGTTGCAGTTGATTCAGCACTTTTTGAGAATGACCAAGAGAAAATCTTGGCAGAAGCAGTAGAATCACTCGTTTTGTCAGGGACTGCCAGTCAGCAATTAGAACAACTCTTTGAGCTTAGCCCAATTATTGATGCTTTCTTTGAAAATACCATGGTAATGACTGAAGATCAGACTGTTCGACAAAATCGTTTGGCAATCTTGTCTCATTTAACTCAAAAAGCAGCTAAACTTGCACGTTTTAACCAAATCAATACCAAATAAAATCTATTAAACGGATTAAATCTTATCATAAAGGAGAGAAACATGGATCCTAAAAAAATTGATCGTATTAACGAGCTTGCTAAAAAGAAAAAAACAGAAGGCTTGACCCCAGAAGAAAAAGTAGAACAAGCCAAACTACGTGAGGAGTACATCGAAGGTTATCGTCGCACTGTTCGTCACCATATCGAAGGGATCAAAATTGTGGACGAAGAAGGAAACGATGTTACACCAGAGAAACTACGTCAAGTCCAACGTGAAAAAGGATTACATGGTCGTAGTCTCGATGACCCAAATTCATAATAAATATTCTTTCTTTTAACAAAGATAGATGAAATAATACCAAAAGACTATCATACATAAATGAGCCGCACCTCAAAAGTTAGAGCTGGAAAATCTAACTTTTGAGGTGTTTTATTATGGAATTGAGTTATATAGTGAATTGAAATAAGATACGAACAAAAAGATTAGTGAATTCAAATTAATTTCTATACAGGTTTTAGAATCAGTTGTGTATTATTCTAGATTCAATCCATTATAAATATATGCTCTAAAATGATGGACTCTAAGTCTTCTATCGTCAAGAAAAATCATCAAATCCCTCGTATTATTGTCATTTAGTTTAAAAAAAGCGCCCCAAACATTCAAAAATATTTGGAACTTTCCTTAATAAATCAGTCACTTTCTTCTTCAAAATATCCCAAGCTTGCTCAATAGGATTCAAATCTGGTGAATAAGGTGGTAGAGGTAAGAAAAAGTGTCTATCTTGGATGCACAGTTCATCCAAGATATTCTTGGGATGAAAACTAGCATTGTCCATGACAATGACATGAGTTATCTTCAAAGCAGGCAAGAGCTGCGTTTTGAACCACTCCACAAAGAAATCACTCGTCATACTTTCCTTGTAAATCATGGGAGTTATAAACTCTCCGTCTACTTGTCCTGCAACAATTAAAGTCCGCTCAAAACGCCGTCCGATAATCTTTTCATAGACTTTCTCCTCTCTAGGAGCCCGTGCATAAGGACGATAGAGGTAGCGGTCTGTCAAATATATACGACTGGTAAATCTTTTAGGTTATCCAAAATATCAAGAAATTCAGCGACTTTCTCAGAATCTTGTTCCTTAAAGGTAGTCATCTTTTTTAAAGTGATATGAATTTGCTTTAAAGCTGTCCATACTGAAGAACAGCACAATCAAAATGTGCCGCAATTTCCCGTAAAAAAGCGTCTGGATGAGCCTCTACAAAGGCTTTCAATTCCTCTAAAGGAATCTTTCGCTTTTTGACCACTCGCTTTTTCCACTCTAAGTGTCCTTGTTCACGTCTTTCTTTTCACACGTGAAGAGAGTTCTGACGCCAACATCAAAAACTTTAACTGCCTCGACATGGCTGTGTCCTTCTTTGATGTAATCTAAATGCCATAGCTTTATTATAAGATGCTTATTTTAAAAACTAAGCAACTATACCATCCAATCTAAGGCATTGTAAAGAGCTACAGTAGTTGTTCCAAATTTCTCCTGAATTTTCTTTGGCTTATTGGTATCTAGTGGACCGTCTAGAATACAACAAACGATAGACTTTTGGTGGACATCAATTCCACACCACATTTCAATCATGACTTCCATTATAAAAACCTCCTGTTAACTATTTGAACAATAGAACAAGAGGCTACTAGTAAGATATTTTCATGCTCAAGACATATTCGAGTTATCTCATGACTCTTGTTCATCCATTTTTTTGTACAGGCTAGGAAAAGCCCTATTAAGCACCATGGATTTGTATTGTTCATCTTCATTATAAGATAAACTTCTTTTTCTGTCATTCAGAAGAGAACTTGTTCGTTTTTATCTTGCTTTTTTAAAACACGCGATACACATAGGGATTTTCTGGTTTATCGACTTTGGTAAAGCTGTCGATTTCCAAGGTTGGGAGGTTTTGTTTGAGTTCTTTATGGTAGTGATTGACCAGTTTTCCTTTGGCTGTTATCCAGGTGTTATTCTCATACTGCCGGGTATTTCCCTTGGTCAGCAATCCATAGACACCGGAATCTGCGATACAGTGGATAATGCCAAAGCGGAACAGAAATTGGCTATTGGTATGACTGGGGTCGTTATAGACAAAGCCTGTAAACTGGATTGTCTTGCCCTCAAACTCATCTGGATAGTCGTAGATAGCCTCCATGACTTCCATATAGTTTTCATTAGTAATCTGAATACTATCTTGGGATAAGTATTTATCCGCCGCTGTTCGCATTTCCTTTTCATAGGCTGATTTTGAAAAATAAGAACTGGTATCTGGTTTCAGATATTGGCTGGTTGTCCCTTCACTTGTCTGAATGGCCAGATCCGTTCCTTCCGATAGGGGGAAATGATAACCTTTAGCAGAAACGGTCTGAGAATCCAAGCTAACAGTTGGGAAAGTTAAGCCGATGACAAGTGGAATAGCCAGAAGAGAAATACTCATCACCTTCGCTAATCGGCTGTTCAGATGACTGTGGGTTTTGACTCGCTTCATCCAGATATACAATTGAACAATAGCCAAGATAAAGGAAAGCACCATGGAAATATAGGCCAGATAGGAATAGTGCATGTTGATGTACTGGTTTAATTTGCCCGACAGATGGAGATAAATGGTCAATTCAAAATAGCCAGCTAAAACTAAAAATCGAATCATAGGATGACTCCAATCAAGAGAGAATAGACTAAGACGACAAGAGTCACAATCGTTATGAAGTGACTGATAAATCGTGCTTTCAAGTAATTTTTCATCATGAGAATATTTTTGATATCCAGCATTGGGCCAATGACGAGAAAGGCCAGAACTGGTGCCAAGCCGAAACTTGAGAGAAGAGAAGCACCGATAAAGGCATCCGCCTCACTACAGAGAGAGAGAAGAAAGGCCAAAAGCATCAAGAGCAGGATGGCAAAAAGAGGGGTCGCACTGATAGAGGTCAGAATCCGTGTCGGAACATAGACCTGTATAACAGAAGCAAAGAGGCAGCCAAATACTAAATAACGTCCTGTATCAAAAAATTCATCAATGGCCTGCACAAAGACCTGAAAAACTTTTTTTGCAGGGCTCAAGCGAGAAAAATCATGTTCATGACAAGCCAGACGATTTTCTTTCTGAATCGGTTCTTGCCAGAAGAATCCTAGAAAAATCCCAAGTATCACAGCCACTACAATGGAACCCAGAGCTCGTAACAGAGCGACATGGAAGGAGTTCCCAAAGGCAGAATAGGTCGCAAATAGAACAATGGGATTGATGACAGGAGCTGTTACGAGAAAGGGAACGGCCGTGTAACTGGGAACCTTTTTTTCCAGAAAACGATTGATAATGGGGACAATTCCACATTCACAAGAGGGGAAAAGAATCCCTACGAAGGTACCAAAAAAGATTCTCCCCCAACGATTTCGAGGGAGAAAATGATAAACCTTTTCAGGTGTGATATAAACCTCAATCAGCCCTGAAACAATACTTCCTATCAGAACGAAGGGTAGGGCTTCAATGATTATAGAGAGAAAAA
>CAURTM010000102.1:0-4128 GCA_963527735.1 uncultured Streptococcus sp. | reverse complement strand
TCGCCATAGCGATTTCCGTAACGAGAGGAGACTATTTCAGAGTCCCTATCGTTAATCGAATTGTGACATGAGGAGGTAAAAACGATATCTTTTTACCGACGAATTAACAAGGCGATTAGGAAATTCGCCATAGCGATTTCCGTAACGAGAGGAGACTGTTTCACAGTCCCTATCGTTAATCGAATTGAGCTTGTACGAATGCAAGAGCACCTTTTCCATCACGAGTTAATTTGATGTATTGAGCGCCTTCTGTCTTGGCAAGTTTAATACCGAGTTTATCTGTTTCTGCCTTCATATCTTCAAAGTTTGAAGCAACTTGAGGGGCAAGGATAACCAAATCAAACTCTGGCAACATTTCACGGTGAGCACCATAGCCACCTGCTGCTGCTTTCACAGGAACATTGTATTCTGCAGCTGCCTTGTTCAAAGCATTTGCAAGGAGACCACTTGTACCTCCACCAGCACAGAGAACGAGGACATTTGTTTCTTCAGTGATGGTATTTTGTGCTGCATCTACACCCGCTTTTTCAAGAATAGCATCTGCTTTTGCAGTGTTGAAGTTTGCAGCAACTTTTTCTTTCAATTCATCATTAGACTTACCTGAACGCTCTTCTTCAAGAATTTGTTCATCATAGACTTTAAGGAATGGATAGTAAATGACTACGTCAACCACGATTAGAAGGGCAGCAAGAATGAATGATAGAACTTGGAAGTTCGTACCAAGAACTAGACCTAGTGGAGCTGGAGTTGTCCATGGTAGATTAGCAGTAAATGAGTTCATTCCAAGTGTTTCAATAAAGAATTTGAAGATCCAAACGTTTGCGATTGGAGCAAAGATAAATGGAATGAAGAAGATTGGGTTCAATACAAGCGGTGCACCAAACAAGATTGGTTCGTTGACACCAAAGAAGGTTGGAACTACTGAAGCACGACCGATTGCACGGTTACGTTTCGATTTTGTCAACCACATGAACATGAATGGAACAACCAGTGTCGCACCAGTACCACCCATGGTAACGATAAACATTTGTGTACCAGAAGTAAGGATCTTGTCTGCGTGCATCCCTTGTTGGAGAAGATTCAAGTTGACTTCGGCATTGGCATAGGTAATAGCTGCGATAGCTGGTTCAACAATAGATGGACCGTGAATACCGACAAACCAGAAGAAGGCAAAGGCACCAAAGATAATGGTAATACCAAGATAGCCATCAGCTGCAGAGAATAATGGTGCAAAGAATTTACCGATTGATTCTGCCACACTTGCACCAACAAAATGACGTGCTAATAAGTCAAGAGCATAAAGAGAAACAACAGATAGAGTGAATGGAATCACATCTTTAAAGACTTGTGAGATATTTGGTGGAACTTCGTCAGGCATGCGAATAGTGACATTATTCTTAACACAAACCTTATAGATAGCTACGGTAACAAAGGCAGCAAGGAAGGCTGAAAGCAAACCTTTTGTTCCCAAGAATCCAGTAGCTAGACCATTTTCGATAGGATCAGCTGCCAACATCAACAAACCAACAATTGCTGCCAACAGTGTTGACATATAGTTGATTTGATTGGTTTTCTCCATGCTACGGTTTACTGAGTCGGTCAATGACTTAGCTGTTGTACCAGCTACCAAGAGAGCCAGAATCCCCATAGAATAGCTATAAGGTTTCATCAGAAAGGCTACAACTTCATCAGACCATTTAAAGCCCCATGAGTTTGGTACAAAGGCAATCAAGATAAAAATACTTGAGAAGAGAATAACAGGCATACCTGCAATGAAACCATCACGAATAGCACGAAGATAGATATTACGAGATAGTTTCTCAAAGAAAGGTTTTCCTTTCTCAATAAATGCAATTAGTTTATTCATTATTTAACTCCTCTCTTATAGAGTTCGATTAAGTGGTGCATCAAATCTTTTAACAAGATAGTTGTCATCAAGTGGTCTTGGCCATGCATCATGGTTACACTATAAGCTAAGTCCTCACCTGAAGCCTCCTTAGTTAATAGACTTGTTTGCGCGTGGTGAGCCTCTGCAATGCAAGAACTAGCTTCCTCGACTAAGCTATCTGCTTTTGCAAAATCACCAGCTTCAGCAGCCTTTAAAGCTTCCAATAGTTTTGAACGAGCATCGCCAGCATAGGCTACGATTTCAAAACCTAACAATGTTACTTCTTCTCTATTCATGATAGAATTCTCCTTATATAGTTTAAATAAATTTTTATGACAATAAACGTTGGATATGTAGAACTAGATAAACTCGTTCACTTTTATACAAATCAAGACCCGTATGTTGCGTAATCACATCATAGATCTTGGAACCAATCTCGAACGCTTTTGGATAGGATTGTTTGATATGATCTTCCATATCCAGAAGTGATTGATTATCATCTCTGGAACGGTCTAAATAATCCAAAAAATAGTTGAAATGAATCATAAAGCGATCATAGAAATGATTATTCTCTTTGGTTCGTTGAATTGCATAACCCTTTAGCACTTCCTCAACATTCCTGAGAATTTCTTTCCTCTTATCAATCGACTCCACAAGTTCCACTTCATTTTCACCTTCAGCATTAATGAAATGATAAGCAATCCGAATAATTTCGTCCTCAGGAAAATGATCCGCTAGCTTCTGACGGTAAATTTCAAATGCTTCATTTGCGATTTGAAAAGCGACAGGATACTTAGTGGAAATATCTGGCAGATTACTATCCTTATACCTTCCTTGTGCTAGAGCTTGGTAAGAACAGTAAATATGATCTGTCAAGGTTACATAGAGATACTCTTGAATCGGATAATGATATTTCTTTGATAGCTTATCAATGATTTCATAAGTCACTGTGATAAAATCAAGCGGAACATCTTTGAGGAGAGCCATAAAGTTTTCTCTGGACTCTTCGGTCTTCATCCGAAAGATTTTCTCAACCTGATGTTCAGCAATCAAATCCCCCTTCTTCTTTCCAAATGCAATCCCCTTACCAATCACAATCACTTCTTCTCCTTTATCATTTCTGACAAGCGAGACATTGTGATTCATTGGATTTAGAATTCGATACATGTCAACCTCCTTTTATATCTTAAAGGTATATGAGTACAAAAAATGACCACAAATGAACTAGAAAATCAGCCGATTTCTAATTCACCTGTGATCATGCCTAATATTACTTAGTAACACTCACCTTGTATTAACTTGTGATTTAAGTATAGCACAAGTAAGTTATTTTGTAAACCTTTACATACAACTTTTTTTAAAAATTTTTTAGTTTCATGTTCCTAACCTAGGAGGACTTGCTTACACGCGTTCTTTCCATGAAGTCGCTGTTGTTTGAAGAACTTTGTTGAGTTCGTCAATGTTTTCAAATCCAGTTGTGCGAAGCCATTCGCGAGCTGCTGCTTCACCATCTTTGATGTAAGCTTCAACTGATCCAGCCCATGTTGCACGGCCACAAAGAACTCCGTTAAAGTTTGCACCTGATTCATGAGCAAATACAAGAGTATCTTGGAAGAGTTTAGCTGATACACCAGCACTCAAGTAGATGTATGGCAAGTTAGTTGCTTCATCTTGTGCTTTGAAGAAGGCTGCTGCTTCTTCACGTGTATAAACCACTTCACCTTCAGCGAAGCCTTCAACGTATTTAATGTTAACAGGAACTTCTACTTTCAAGACATCAATGTTAAAGCGTGGGTCTGAGAAGACTTTCATAGCACCGATAACTTTGTGTGGTTTTACTTTAGCGTATTCTACAGAACCTGCGTCAGCAATTTTTTCATCGTAAGCAAGGATTTCAAGGAAGAATGGGATATCTTCAGCCACACACTCAGAACCAATGCGTTCGATGTAAGCTTGTTTTTCTTGATTGAGTTCGTCTGAGCTATCTACATCATAGTAAAGCAAGAATTTAACTGCATCTGCACCTTCTTCTTTAATACGTTTTGCAGACCAAACATCCAAGCAGTCTGGCAAGCGTTTTGTGCTTGTTGTGTCATAACCTGTTTTTTCATAAGCAAGGAGAAGACCAGCTTTTTCATCAAGAGCTTTAGTTGCTGGAAGTCCATACTCAGGGTCAAGAAGCATAGATGAAGCGTATTTAGTCAATTCATCTGCTACCAAAACTTTAAGTTCTTCCATTT
>CAURTM010000101.1:0-4151 GCA_963527735.1 uncultured Streptococcus sp. | reverse complement strand
TAGCAACCTTTTGATTGCGTTCAAAGGTAAGATTTAAAGGCTTGGTCAGAGGACGATCATAACCAATTTGCAAATCCTTGGCTTGGAAGATAAATCGCCCTGGTGTACGAGCCGGTTTGAAATCAAAGGATGGTTTTGGTTTCTCACTTTGCAGTTCGATAATATCCATCTTATCCAATTTCTTCTGACGGGACATGGCCATGTTTCGTGTTGCAACACGCGCTTTGTTTCGAGCCACGAAATCCTTGAGATCCGCAATTTCTTTTTGCTGACGTTCGTAGGCAGCCTCTAGCTGAGATTTCTTCATGGCATAGACTTCTTGGAACTGGTAGTAGTCACCAGAGTATCGCGTCAGCTGTTGATTCTCCACATGATAGACGATATTGATAACGTCATTTAGGAATGGAATATCGTGTGAAATAAGAACAAAGGCATTCTCATAGTTTTGGAGATAGCGCTTGAGCCAATCAATATGCTCAGCATCCAAGTAGTTGGTCGGCTCGTCCAACAGCAAGATATCGGGCTTTTCAAGGAGGAGTTTAGCCAAAAGCACCTTGGTTCTTTGCCCACCTGACAAAGAGGTTACATCTGTATCCATGCCAAAGTCCATGACACCAAGGGCACGCGCTACTTCATCAATCTTAGCATCCAAGGTATAGAAATCACGACTCTCCAGACGGTCTTGAAGTTCTCCCACTTCTTCCATGAGAGCATCAACATCCGCTCCGTCTTCAGCCATTTCCATATAAAGGTCATTGATACGGACTTCCGCCTTGAAAAGCTCATCAAAAGCCGTACGGAGAACATCGCGCACCGACTGCCCTTCAGCAAGGACAGAGTGCTGATCCAAGTAACCGGCAGTCACATATTTGGACCACTCAACCTTCCCTTCATCTGGCAGCATTTTACCAGTTACAATGCTCATAAAGGTTGATTTCCCTTCACCATTGGCACCGACCAGACCGATATGTTCTCCCTTGAGGAGACGGAAGGACACATCTTCAAAAATTGCACGGTCACCAAAACCATGACTCAGATTTTTAACTTCTAAAATACTCATTTTAATTCCTTATCTTGTTTTTATGTAATCGTTTATAAAGTAGCCAAGCCAGATAGCCACCCAAGGTATTGGTCCACAAATCATCAATTTCAAAGACGCGATTAAAATCAAAGAAAAAGTCCAAGACTAACTGTGTACACTCGATTCCAAAACTCACTAGAAAACTAAAAAGAAAGACCTTTTTTGTTTTCCGCAAATTTGGAAGGAGATAAAGGAGTTGGAAAATCAGAGGAAAAAGCAAGAAGACATTGAGGACATTTTGTAGAAAAAGCCAACATAATTGTCCTATGTCACTCACTTCACCCAGTTTCCAGAGAGAATTGAAAGGAGTCAAAAGAAAAACCAGGCGTCCAAGATGCTGAATACCTGGAGTTTCCACTCCCACGGGAGAATGTTCTTGAGGAGTAAAGCAAAAGTAAACGATACAAATACTATAGAAAATGACTCCCCAGACCAAAACATGATTATAACTCTTCTTCATCATTAAGGATTGACTGCTGCGACTGCTTTCTGGCGGTCACGTTTCATTGTATTGGAACGCAATTGTCCACAAGCTGCATCAATATCTGTTCCGTGCTCTTGACGAACCACACAGTTAACCCCTTTTTTCTTAAGCGTATCATAGAAGGCCAGGACGCGCTCTTTAGGACTACGGCTATATTGGTCATGCTCACTAACTGGGTTATAAGGAATCAAGTTTACATAAGACAATTTCTTGATGTTCTTGAGCAATTCAGCCAATTCCAAGGCTTGTTCTACACCATCATTGACTTCATTGAGCATGATGTATTCAAAGGTCACACGGCGATTAGTTGTTTCGATATAGTACTCAATAGCAGCGAAAAGTTTTTCAATCGGAAAGGCGCGGTTAATCTTCATAATACTTGAGCGCAACTCATTGTTAGGTGCGTGAAGAGAAACGGCAAGATTGACCTGAACACCCTCATTAGCAAAATCACGAATTTTATGGGCCAAACCTGAGGTTGAAACCGTAATGTGACGAGCACCGATGGCCATTCCCTTGTCATCATTGATAGTACGAACGAAATTCAAGACATTGTTGTAGTTATCAAAGGGCTCACCGATCCCCATGACAACGATATGGCTGACGCGTTCGTCCTGACCACGCTCATCAAAGTATTTCTGAACCAGCATGATTTGCGCTACGATTTCACCGTTATTGAGGTCACGTTGTTTCTTAATCAAACCAGAAGCACAGAAGGTACAACCGATATTACAGCCGACCTGAGTGGTCACACAGACTGACAAACCATAGTGTTGACGCATGAGTACTGTCTCAATCAGCATTCCATCTGGCAATTCAAACAGATATTTAACTGTCCCATCAGCAGACTCTTGCACAATACGTTGTTTCAAGGGATTGACCACAAACTGGTCATTAAGCTTAGCAATCAAATCCTTGGAAAGGTTGGTCATTTCTTCAAATGACTGGACACGTTTACGGTAAAGCCATTCCCAAATTTGATCTGCACGGAATTTCTTTTCTCCCTGCTCCAAAACCCATTCCTGCATGGTTTGACGTGTTAAACTATAAATTGACGGTTTCATTTCTACTCCTTATTCTCTACTCACTTCTGACGAATGACAAAATGACGTTGTCCCTTGTCCTCTTTCTGAGAATGCTGGTCTTTCTGACGACGTCTATTTTTCTTATCTGCATTCGGTTTTCGTTTGGTTTGAGTCGGTTTCTTTCCTTTTTTAGAAGGTGTTTCTTCTTCCTTCTTACGCATTTTCTTGTCAAATGATGCTCGCTTAGGGGCTTCATTTTCTAAGACAAAATAGGCACAACCATAACTACAATACTCTAAAAGGTAGTCTTGTAAACGACTGATTTTTTCAAGTTTTTCTTCTGTTCGATCATCCTTATAAAAACCTCGTAGGCGAAGCTGTTCGTTGCTCCAGTCTCCCACGATATAATCAAACTTGGTTAAGACTTCTGAAAAACGCTGATTAAAAGCCGTCACATCGAAGGCATCCTTGATATTTTCCACCAAGGAAAAAGCTATCCCTTCCGTTTCAACCTTGTCCCCGTGTAAATGAAACTCAGGACCAGGAAACTTGTTATAGTTGTATAATTCAGGTGCAATTTCTTTTCGCATAGATATCCTTTTTTCACGATTACTTAATACTTTATTCTACCATAATTTCTAGCAGTTAGCACGTTTCTCATAAAAATGAAAAAAGTCTGACGATTTCGTCAGACCAGAATCATATAACCTAAAAAAGAGAAGAACAATTCTTCCCTCCATATACCATTATTTAGCAGCTGCGTACAATTCATCTACTTTATTCCAGTTGATGACTGAGAAGAAAGCTTTGACGTAGTCAGGGCGCACGTTGCGGTATTTCACGTAGTAAGCATGTTCCCAAACGTCCAAGCCCAAGATTGGTTTTTTACCTTCTGAGATTGGTGTGTCTTGGTTTGCTGTTGAAGTCACTTCAAGTTTCCCTTCTTTGTTGACAACCAACCATGCCCATCCTGAACCAAAACGAGTTGTTGCTGCCGCAGTGAAGGCTGCTTGGAATTCTTCAAATGAACCAAATGTTGCATCGATTGCTGCTGCAAGTTCTGCTGATGGAGCTGTTTTTTCAGGAGTCATCAATTCCCAGAAAAGAGCGTGGTTCAAGTGTCCACCACCATTGTTGATAAGCGCTTGACGGATATCAGCTGGAATAGATTCTACATCAGCAAGCAAGGCTTCAAGGTCTTCACCGATTTCAGGGTGTTTTTCAAGAGCTGCATTAGCATTGTTGACATAAGTTTGATGGTGTTTGTCATGGTGCAAGTGCATTGTTTCCGCATCGATGTATGGTTCCAAAGCGTCGTATGCATATGGAAGATCTGGTAAGATAATAGCCATCTGTAATACCTCTTTTTCTTTCTATATGAAAATGATAACGCAAACATTCACTTTTTTCAAGTTTTTTGCTTATAGATGAAGAAATCACTGACATACTTTCGAATAATACTCTTCGAAAATCTCTTCAAACCGCGTCAACGTCGCCTTGCCGTACGTATGGTTACTGACTTCGTCAGTTCTATCCACAACCTCAAAACAGTGTTTTGAGC
>CAURTM010000100.1:0-4152 GCA_963527735.1 uncultured Streptococcus sp. | reverse complement strand
TGAACAGATTTTGCTGGGTTAAGGCTAGCCATCATGACCGCTTCGTGTGGATTTGCAATACCCCACTCGACTACATTTCTCATACCATCTTTAAGTTTGAGGATAGAACCTGCCAAATTACCAGTAGATTTGAGACGTGCAGTTCCATTTGCTACTACAACAGGGAATTCTCCCAACATATAGTCACCGTCTTCAAGCCCACCAGCTGTCATACAGTCCGTAATAAGAGCGATGTTTTCTGTCCCCTTTTGCTTAAGTAAAATCTCACAAGCTTTTGGATCTACGTGATAACCATCACAAATCAATTCTGCGTAAGTATGTGGGAGCTCATACATAGCTCCTACCATACCTAGTTCGCGGTGTGTTAAACCACGCATCCCATTATAGGCATGTACCCATACACTAGCTCCAGCATCAACTGCCTTCTTAGCTTGTTCAAATGTCGCATCTGAGTGTCCAAGTGCAACTGTCACACCTTCACCTGTAATAGTACGTACAAAATCTTCCACCCCATCACGTTCTGGTGCAATAGCGATTTTATTTAGCATCCCTTTTGCAGCATCCTGCCAAGAATGAAACTCCTCAACACCCGGGTCTCTCATATAAGTTGGATTTTGTGCCCCCTTAAAAGTTTCTGTGAAATATGGACCTTCATAATAAATCCCACGAATCTTAGCACCTGTTGCTTCTTTATAATGGTTTCCAAGATTTTCAGTGACTGCAAGCAATTGCTCATAAGTGGCTGTTAAAGTTGTGGGCAAGAAACTGGTAACACCGGTACTAAGAAGTCCTTCACTCATAGTATGCAATGTACCTTCAATGTTGTTGTCCATCACATCTACACCTGCATATCCATGAATATGAGTATCCACAAGACCTGGTGCAATGCTATAACCAGTATAGTCAAGAACCTCTGCTCCTTCAGGAATTTGATCCACATGTTTCCCAAATTTGCCATCAACAAGTTCTAAGTACCCACCGCGACGAATGCCAAATGGATAGAAAAACTGATCCGCTTTAACGTAATTAGGCATAATAATGACCTCCTTAAAAGATTACTTTTGATATTTATTATGTCAATTACATTATAAACTTTTCTGATTCATTTGTAAATGGTATAGACCTATTTTCTAGAGATATTTTAAAAGAGCTGGATTTCTCCAACTCTTCTCTTTTTAATACAAGTTATTTTGATTTGACTGGCTTGTCTTGAGCTGTTTGCAAGGCTGTAGCAATGGTATCTGCATACAATTTAGCTCCTGCCTCAATCTTACTAGTGTCACTTCCAAAATGGACTTGATCTGTTCCTGCCCAGATTTCTGGATGTTCCTTAGCAACTTGATTCCAATCAGCAATGGTGATATAAGGAGTCTTCTCTGCCAATTCTCTCATATAGGCAGCCGCCTTCTCAACGATGGCATAGGTCTCTTTTGTTTTATCTCCTTCATAAGGAGTCACCAAAATCATATGGTGCCCCTTAGGAAGATTTTTCACGATACTATCCCAATCTTCCTTGTAATTTTCAGGATTATTTACCCCAGTTGCAATAACCACCATCTTTGGTAGAAATTTATTCTGGCTATTATTGAGCATGATTTCGTTGGCAGTCTTGGTTGTTCTGCTGACCTGCGCGTTAATCTGTGCTCCAGGAAGGGCTGTCTGCAGGGCTGTATTTGCCCTTAAAGCCACCGAGTCACCAATTAACATAGTGCCATCAGCAATTCCTAAACTATCAGCTTCTGCCCGTTCTGCCATCACCTTGGTCTGGCTAATATTTGTTGCAGCTTGCTTCAAACCATTGACAGTTAAGTCTGTCTCAAACGCTCCCACTTGTGGTGCCAACAAAGTCACTAAGAGGACAATGAAGGCCAAGATTCCTGTACTTGTTGCAAGAATTGCGTGAATATAAGGCAGGGGACGAAGAGTTTGTAAAACAGGTGTGTTCTTGCCTGCAATCCAAGGCTCCAACACATAAAATGATAGGCTGGCAAATCCATAAGAACAAATCAAAGTCAGTAACACAGCAAAAAGATTTGAGGTCAACTGTGAGAATATGATATAGAAAGGCCAATGGAAGAGATAAACCGCATAGCTAGTATCCGCTAAAAAGCTGATTATCTTCGGCTCCTGTATATGAGGAGTCTTTTCATGTAAGACACGCGCCGCCAGAATCATAGCAAGGGCTGCAAGACTGGCAAGCAAGAAGCCGATAAGATAGGCAAAGAGATAGGTAAATTTGACAAAGAAGGTCAAAATGAGTAAGAAGACAAATCCTCCTGCAAACACCAATAGTGTCTTTCGTAAATCCCAGATTTTATCCAACTGCTTAACTAAAGAAGTTGTCTGACGAACGCCTACGATAGTTGCTAAGATACTTCCCAAAAAGAATGGATAGACATGAGTTAAACTGGAGAAGTAAACAGAGGAATAAGAGGTTACTAGAAAACTACCAATAAACATGGAGAAGAAGCTGATCAAGAAGGCAGCAGCAGATAAGAGAAAAACCATTCCCCTCAACTGACCATTTGATCTAGACTGTTTGGATAAGAACCAAACTGCCAATCCCCAAAGAATATAGTAGTGCACCTCAACAGCCAAGCTCCAATTATGGACAAACAAATGAGGAATGAACTGAGATTCATAACTCCCACCTGTTAGGAGCTCATAGAAGTTAGTCATAAAACCTAAGACACCCGCAATCTGACCGCCAATTCCAGCAACATAGTCTTGGCGAACTAGGAAGGTAAAGGGCATGGTTACCAAGACCATCAAAACCACAGGTGGCACGATCCGATAAAAACGTCTCCTAAAAAATCCTATCAAATCAATCTCACGATTCTTAGAAAATTCTTCGATGAGTAGAGCTGTAATCAGGAAACCTGAAAATGTGAAAAAGACATCTACCCCGAAAAAACCTCCAGGAAAGATGGTCTGAAAGAAATGATACAAGAGTACCAAAAGTAAACCTGTAATCCTAATCAAGGAAAACCATTTAATGCGCATACGAGTTTATTCTTCCTTTCATTGTACACTTTATTCTATCAAAAAAAGAAGAAAAATCCCAAGAGAAAACTTAGGATTTTTAGCTTATATCAATTCCATTTTAGAAATTACGTCCTGATTTATTATAGCCATATTTTTCCACAAAATACTCACGGAATTCCAAGAGATTGTCATCCATGATGGCTTGTCGCACTTGCTTCATCAGGTTAAGCAAGAAGTAAAGATTGTGGTAGCTAGTCAAGCGGATACCAAAGGTTTCATCAGCCTTGAGGAGGTGACGAAGGTAGGCGCGTGTATAGTTCTTACATGTGTAGCAATCACATTCAGGATCCAGTGGCGTAAAGTCCTCAGCAAACTGGGCATTTTTTACAACCAAACGACCTTGACTGGTCATACAAGTTCCGTTACGAGCGATACGAGTCGGCAAGACACAGTCAAACATATCTACACCACGAATCACCCCATCAATCAAGCTATCTGGCGCTCCCACACCCATCAAATAGCGAGGTTTATTTTCAGGCAGCAGTTGAGTTGTAAAGTCCAAGACTGCATTCATCTCTTCGTGGGTTTCTCCCACCGCCAAACCACCGATAGAGTAACCTGGGAAGTCCATGCTTACAAGGTCATGAGCCGATTGGCGACGCAAGTCCTCAAATCCTGCCCCCTGCACAATTCCAAACAAACCTTGGTCATGTGGACGACGGTGAGCCTTCAAACCACGCTCAGCCCAACGGCTGGTACGCTCGATTGATTTCTTAACGTAATCATAAGGTTGATAAAACTGAGGACATTCGTCAAAGGACATCATAATATCTGAGCCTAGATTATTCTGAATAGAAATGGCTTTTTCTGGGGACAAGAACATCTTAGAACCATTGAGATGGTTTTTAAAGGTTACTCCTTCTTCTGTGATATTACGGCTATCTGCTAAGGAATAAACCTGAAAACCACCACTATCTGTCAAGATAGGCTGGTCCCAATTCATGAACTTGTGGAGACCACCTGCACGTGCGATGAGTTCATCTCCAGGACGAAGCCAGAGATGATAAGTGTTTGATAGGATAATTCCCGACCCCATCTCCTTCAATTCTTCGGGCGACTGAGTTTTGACAGTGGCTTGTGTCCCAACTGGCATAAACATAGGTGTTG
>CAURTM010000099.1:0-4199 GCA_963527735.1 uncultured Streptococcus sp. | reverse complement strand
GGGATTATCGACCCAGTTAAAGTGAGCCGTTCAGCCCTACAAAATGCAGCATCTGTAGCCAGCTTGATTTTGACTACGGAAGCAGTTGTAGCCAATAAACCAGAACCAGCAGCCCCAGCTCCAGCAATGGATCCAAGCATGATGGGCGGCATGATGTAAGCTTTCTATAGAAAACAACTTATAAAAAACACAAAAGGAGGGAATGGCTATTCCTCCTTTTTATAATATTCACTTCTAAATTGATTTGAGCTCTCCTAACTTATATGATAAAATAAGACTAGAAAAAGGAGAAGAACATGATCGATGTAGAAGAAATTCTGAGCAAGATGAACCCCAATCAGAAGATTAATTATGACCGTGTCATGCAGAAGATGGTACAAGTATGGGAGAAAAATGAGCAACGGCCAACCATTCTCATGCATGTTTGCTGTGCCCCTTGCAGTACCTATACTCTAGAATATTTGACCAAGTATGCAGACGTGACCATTTATTTTGCCAATTCTAATATCCATCCCAAGGCAGAATACCATAAGCGTGCCTATGTTACCAAGAAATTTGTCAGTGATTTCAATGAGAGGACAGGAAATACGGTTCAGTACCTAGAAGCGCCTTATGAACCCAACGAATATCGTAAACTGGTTCGAGGTTTGGAAGAAGAGCCAGAAGGTGGCGACCGTTGCAAGGTTTGTTTTGACTACCGACTGGATAAGACAGCTCAAGTGGCTATGGACTTGGGCTTTGACTACTTTGGCTCAGCCTTGACCATCAGTCCTCATAAGAATTCTCAAACCATCAACAGCATCGGAATCGATGTGCAAAAGATTTATACCACTCACTATCTTCCCAGTGATTTCAAGAAAAATCAAGGCTACAAACGTTCAGTAGAGATGTGTGAGGAGTATGATATCTATCGTCAATGTTATTGTGGATGCGTCTATGCAGCCCAGGCTCAGAATATTGACCTGGTTCAAGTTAAGAAGGACGCCACAGCGTTCTTGCTGGATAAGGATGTTGAAAAAGACTATTCCCATATCAAATTTACAGTTACAAAATTAGATATATAAGGATAAGCCCAGCTGTAAAGCTGGGTTTTTAAAATAAAAAAACCAGGGCTTTCACCCTAGTTTGACAACTTTACCGATTCTTTAGTTCTACATAGCGCTTGTACCAAATGTTTACATAGGCTTCTGAGAAAGGACCACGTCCATTATTAATCCAATCAACAAGAATTTTGACATGTTCTTTTAAAATATAGTCCAAATCATCAGAATAATTCATTTTGCGTTTGTGACGCTCATACTCCTCAACGTCCAAGAGACGTTTCTCTCCATCTGTAAAAATTTTAACATCCAAATCGTAATCAATATACTTCAGTGCTTCTTCATCCAGATAGTAGGGGCTAGCCATATTGCAATAGTAGGAAATTCCATTATCACGAATCATGGCAATGATATTAAACCAATATTTCTTGTGAAAGTAAACAATAGCCGGTTCTCGAGTGACCCAACGACGACCATCACTTTCGGTAACCAGTGTATGATCGTTGACACCAATAATGGCGTTTTCTGTTGTTTTTAGTACCATGGTGTCCCGCCAAGTTCGGTGGAGACTCCCATCATGCTTATAACTTTGAATTGTAATAAAGTCGCCTTCTTTTGGAAGCTTCATAACTAACCAACTTTCTACAATTTATAAGTTTATCGTTTACTATTGTACCATAAAATTGCCTAAAATCTGTGAATTTTACATGAAAATATTAAAGATATTCTCTGAGAGCGCTTGCTATATCCGAAAAATCGTAGCCCTTTCGTGCTAAAACTTGAGTTAAACGCTGCTTCAGTTCGTATCCTTCATACTTTCGAGCATACTTAGCATATTGCTTATCAAGTTCCTTGAAGATGAGTTCTTGAGTTGTTTCTTCGTCGACTTGGCTATCTAAGTAGTCAAAGGCAATTTTAGCATCAGAATAGGAAAAACCCTTATTGGTCATATTCTGGATAATTTTATCTTGTAAGGCACGAGCTGGAAGCTTTCCCTCATATTTTTTCAACAGTTTATTGGCTACACGTTGAGCAACTTCCGAAAAATCAAATTCTTTCAGTATCTCTTCTATAGTGGATTTTGAAATCCCTTTTTGTGTTAGTTTCTGAGTCAGTACATAAGGCCCCTTGTCTCCTGAAAGTTGATTAGCATTGATGCTAGCATAAGCGTATTGGCTATCATTGATCCACTTATCTTCTTTAAGATTAGCAATGACTTGAGAAACTATGTTCTCATCAATATCGTATTTTTTTAGATATTCTCTGACCTCTTTTTCAGTGCGTGCTTTAAAGGATAAATGGTAGAGGGCCAGATTCTTACCATAAGAAAATTGAGCAAAGTCCTGAATCTCCTTCAATTCCTCTTCGCTTATCACCTTATCTCTCGATAACATAAAACGAACAATTGTGTCTTCGGTGATATAGCATTTGTCGCCATTATCAAGCTCCATCAGATAGAGTCTTTTTTTCTTTTCAAGTTTTGTGATTTTCATAGTTCTATTATAACTCAAAATGTGATAAGATAGGGGTATGAATCTGAAAGTGAAACAAAAAATACCATTAAAAATCAAGCGCATGGGAATTAATGGTGAGGGAATCGGCTTTTATCAAAAAACCTTAGTCTTTGTGCCTGGTGCTCTCAAAGGTGAAGATATCTATTGTCAGATTACTTCTATTAAACGTAACTTTGTTGAGGCAAAATTACTGAAGGTCAACAAGAAGTCTAAATTTCGAGTTGTGCCAGCTTGTACTATTTATAATGAGTGCGGAGGCTGCCAAATCATGCACCTGCATTATGATAAGCAACTGGAGTTCAAGACGGACTTACTTCACCAAGCACTGAAAAAATTTGCCCCTGCAGGATATGAAAATTATGAAATTCGCCCAACTATCGGTATGCAGGAACCAAAATATTACCGTGCTAAGTTACAATTTCAGACTCGAAAATTTAAAAATCAGGTCAAGGCGGGCTTATATGCACAGAACTCTCATTATTTGGTAGAGTTGAAAGACTGCCTAGTGCAAGATAAGGAAACCCAAGTGATTGCTAATCGTCTAGCAGAATTACTTACTTTTCACCAAATTTCAATCACGGATGAGAGAAAAGTTCTAGGTGTTAGAACGATAATGGTTCGACGAGCAAGAAAGACTGGGCAGGTTCAGATTATTATTGTTACAAACCGCCAGCTTAATTTAACCCAACTAGTAAAAGACTTAGTTAAAGATTTCCCAGAAGTTGTGACAGTAGCTGTGAATACAAATACAGCTAAAACCAGTGAGATTTATGGTGAAAAGACAGAGATTATCTGGGGACAAGAGAGTATTCAAGAAGGTGTTCTTGATTATGAATTTTCACTATCCCCTCGAGCATTCTATCAACTAAATCCTGAACAAACAGAAGTCCTCTATAGTGAGGCGGTAAAAGCCTTGGATGTAAATAAAGAAGACCATTTGATTGATGCTTATTGTGGAGTTGGAACGATTGGATTTGCCTTTGCAAAGAAAGTAAAAACACTCAGAGGTATGGATATTATTCCAGAAGCTATTGAAGATGCCAAGCGAAATGCTAAAAGAATGGGATTTGACAATACGCATTATGAAGCTGGAACGGCAGAAGAGATTATTCCTCGTTGGTACAAGGAAGGCTACCGAGCAGATGCTCTGATTGTGGACCCACCACGTACAGGTCTGGATGATAAGTTATTAGATACTATTCTTACTTATGTACCAGAAAAAATGGTTTATATTTCTTGTAATGTTTCGACCTTGGCTCGTGATTTGGTACGCTTAGTAGAAGTCTATGATCTTCATTATATCCAGTCGGTCGATATGTTCCCACATACAGCTCGAACTGAAGCTGTTGTAAAATTAATAAAAAAAGTTTAAAAAAGTAGTTGACAAAGTTTGAAAAGTCGGTATAATAGTAAGAGTTGAAAATAACAACTCTGGTCCGTTGGTCAAGGGGTTAAGACACCGCCTTTTCACGGCGGTAACACGGGTTCGAATCCCGTACGGACTATGGTATGTTGCAGTTGTAACACTTGATGAAAAAAGTTTAAAAAAATTTAAAAAAGTTTCAAAAAAGTGTTGACAAGCGAAAGCGGCTGTGATATACTAATATAGTTGTCGCTTGAGAGAAGCAAGTGACAAAGACCTTTG
>CAURTM010000098.1:0-4234 GCA_963527735.1 uncultured Streptococcus sp. | reverse complement strand
ATTGAAAAAATTGTAGTTGGGGTTCATGGAGACTGGGTTTCTCATGCAGAAGATCTTGTAGATAAATATCTTCCTCTTCATAAGGAACGTATCATCATTACAAAAGGTGGTGCTGACCGTAATACGAGTATTGAGAAAATCATTGAAGCCATTGATGCTTATTGTCCGCTTACGCCAGAGGATATCGTTGTTACCCACGATTCTGTTCGTCCATTTATTACACTTCGCATGATTCAGGACAATATCCAACTTGCCCAAAATCATGACGCAGTGGATACAGTGGTAGAAGCGGTTGATACTATCGTTGAAAGCACTAATGGTCAATTTATTACAGATATTCCAAATCGTGCTCACCTTTATCAAGGACAAACACCTCAAACATTCCGTTGCAAGGACTTCATGGACCTTTATGGATCTCTTTCTGCTGAAGAGAAGGAAATCTTGACAGATGCATGTAAAATCTTTGTGATCAAAGGAAAAGATGTGGCCTTGGCCAAGGGTGAATACTCAAATCTGAAGATTACAACCGTAACAGATTTGAAGATTGCAAAAAGTATGATTGAGAAAGACTAGTAAAATGATTAATCAAATTTATCAACTAACTAAGCCTAAGTTTATCAATGTCAAATATCAGGAAGAGGCTATTGACCAAGAGAATCATATCCTCATCCGCCCTAATTATATGGCGGTCTGTCATGCGGATCAGCGTTACTACCAGGGAAAACGTGATCCAAAGATTTTGAATAAAAAACTTCCAATGGCAATGATTCACGAGTCATGTGGAACCGTTATTTCTGACCCTACAGGAACCTACGAAGTTGGTCAAAAAGTTGTCATGATTCCGAATCAGCCTCCTATGCAGAGTGATGAAGAATTCTATGAGAACTACATGACAGGGACCCATTTCTTGTCTAGTGGCTTTGATGGCTTTATGAGAGAGTTTGTTTCTCTCCCTAAAGACCGTGTGGTGGCTTATGATGCTATCGAAGATACGGTTGCAGCCATTACAGAGTTTGTCAGTGTCGGCATGCATGCCATGAATCGCCTATTGACCCTTGCTCATAGCAAGCGGGACCGAATCGCTGTTATCGGAGATGGAAGTTTAGCTTTTGTGGTTGCCAATATTATCAACTATACTTTGCCAGAAGCAGAGATTGTGGTTATTGGTCGTCATTGGGAAAAATTGGAACTTTTCTCATTTGCCAAAGAATGCTATATTACTGATAATATTCCCGAAGATTTGGCCTTTGACCATGCTTTTGAGTGTTGTGGTGGTGATGGTACTGGACCAGCTATTAATGATTTGATTCGCTATATTCGTCCTCAGGGAACGATTCTTATGATGGGAGTTAGTGAGTATAAAGTCAATCTCAATACACGCGATGCCTTAGAAAAAGGCTTGCTCTTGGTTGGGTCCTCTCGTTCTGGTCGCATTGATTTTGAAAATGCCATCCAAATGATGGAAGTCAAGAAATTTGCCAATCGTCTCAAAAATATCCTTTATCTAGAAGAACCTGTAAGAGAAATTAAAGATATTCACCGTGTCTTTGCGACCGATTTAAACACAGCCTTTAAAACTGTGTTTAAGTGGGAAGTATAAGTGCTGGAGGTTAATTGTGGAGAAAATCATTAAAGAAAAAATTTCTTCCTTACTTAGTGAAGAAGAGGAAGTCCTCAGTGTTGAACAACTGGGGGGAATGACCAATCAAAACTATTTGGTCAAAACAACAAATAAGCAATACATTGTTAAATTCTTTGGTAAAGGGACAGAAAAGCTTATCAATCGTCAAGATGAAAAGTACAATCTTGAACTACTAAAGGATTTAGACTTAGATGTAAAAAATTATCTTTTTGATATTGAAGCTGGTATCAAAGTAAATGAGTATATCGAATCTGCGATTACGCTTGATTCAACGTCAATCAAGACCAAATTTGATAAAATTGCTCCAATATTACAAACTATTCATGCTTCTGGCAAGGAATTAAGAGGAGAATTTGCTCCTTTTGAAGAAATCAAAAAATACGAATCCTTGATTGAAGAGAAAATCCCTTATGCCAACTATGAAGCTGTTCGAGAAGAAGTCTTCTCCTTAGAGAAAAGACTGGCTGACTTAGGTGTTGACAGAAAATCTTGTCATATCGATTTGGTGCCTGAAAACTTTATCGAGTCACCACAAGGACGACTTTATCTGATTGACTGGGAATATTCATCAATGAACGATCCAATGTGGGATTTGGCTGCTCTCTTTTTAGAGTCTGAATTCACTCGTCAAGAGGAAGAAGACTTCTTGTCTCACTATGAGAGTGAGCAAACACCTGTCTCTCGTGAAAAGATTGCCATTTATAAAATTTTACAAGATACTATTTGGAGTCTATGGACAGTCTACAAAGAAGAGCAAGGTGCAGATTTTGGTGACTATGGTGTGAATCGTTACCAAAGAGCTGTTAAAGGTTTGTCATATTATGGAGGTTCAGATGAAAAATAAAAATGGAGTTTCTTTTGGTCTACTCTCAGGTATTTTCTGGGGTTTAGGTCTAACGATTAGTGCTTATATCTTTTCGATTTTTACAGATTTGTCGCCCTTTGTGGTGGCTGCTGCTCACGATTTCTTGAGTATCTTTATCTTACTAGCTTTTCTCTTGGTAAAAGAAGGAAAAGTTCGTCTCTCAATTTTCTTAAATATTCGCAATGTGAGTGTGATCATTGGAGCCTTGCTAGCTGGTCCTATCGGTATGCAGGCCAATCTTTATGCAGTTAAGTATATTGGAAGTTCCTTAGCTTCATCTGTATCGGCTATCTACCCTGCAATTTCAGTTTTATTGGCTTTCTTCTTTTTGAAGCACAAGATTTCGAAAAATACTGTATTTGGTATTGTCTTGATTATTGCAGGGATTATTGCTCAGACCTATAAGGTTGAACAGGTCAATTCCTTCTACATTGGGATTCTCTGTGCTTTGGTTTGTGCTATTGCATGGGGAAGTGAGAGTGTTCTTAGCTCTTTTGCCATGGAAAGTGAATTGAGTGAAATCGAAGCCCTCTTAATTCGTCAAGTGACTTCATTCTTGTCCTATCTTGTGATTGTGCTCTTCTCTCATCAGTCATTTGCAGAAGTGGCCAATGGACAATTGCTAGGTCTTATGATTGTCTTTGCAGCCTTTGATATGATTTCCTATTTGGCTTATTATATCGCTATCAATCGCTTGCAACCAGCCAAGGCTACAGGTCTGAACGTGAGTTATGTAGTTTGGACTGTCTTGTTTGCAGTTGTTTTCTTGGGTGCACCGCTAGATATGCTGACAATTATTACGTCACTTGTCGTCATTGCTGGAGTTTATATTATTATTAAAGAATAAAGGAGATTCGTGTGAAAGCCATCATCTTAGCAGCGGGATTGGGAACTCGCTTGCGTCCTATGACTGAAAATACCCCTAAAGCCTTGGTTCAGGTTAATCAAAAACCTTTGATTGAATACCAAATTGAGTTTCTAAAAGAAAAAGGAATCAATGATATCATCATCATTGTTGGTTACCTTAAAGAACAATTCGATTACTTGAAAGAAAAATATGGGGTTCGCCTCGTCTTCAATGATAAATACGCTGACTACAATAACTTTTACTCTCTCTATCTTGTAAAAGAAGAATTAGCTAACAGCTATGTTATTGATGCCGATAATTATCTCTTTAAAAATATGTTCCGTAATGATTTGACTCGTTCGACTTATTTTAGTGTTTATCGTGAAGATTGTACCAACGAATGGTTCTTGGTCTATGGAGACGACTACAAGGTTCAAGATATTACTGTTGATAGCAAGGCTGGTCGTATCCTTAGTGGTGTATCATTCTGGGATGCTCCAACTGCAGAAAAGATTGTCAGCTTTATCGACAAGGCTTATGCAAGTGGTGAATTTGTTGATCTTTATTGGGACAATATGGTTAAGGATAATATCAAAGAGCTAGATGTCTATGTTGAAGAATTAGAAGGCAATAGCATCTATGAAATCGATAGTGTCCAAGACTATCATAAATTAGAAGAAATTCTTAAAAACGAAAATTAAAGATTCCAACATCTGACTAAAATAGTCGGATGTTTTTTGATTTTTTTACGAATAAATAGATGAGTAGAAAAAGAAATGGAGATATTTATGAAAATCACAAACTATGAAATCTATAAGTTAAAAAAATCAGGTTTGACCAATCAACAGATTTTGAATGTCCTAGAATACGGTGAAAATGT
>CAURTM010000097.1:0-4265 GCA_963527735.1 uncultured Streptococcus sp. | reverse complement strand
TTATGTCTGAACGTAAAATATCTGAAAAATCTCTTGAAAATCTCAGAAAATCAAACCAAGAATCCAATCTTTTAACTAGAGAAGCGATTGAAACAGCTCTTTTACAACTCTTGGAAAAAAAGGACTTGACCAAGATTAGTATTTCTGAATTGGTCAAGCGAGCTGGGGTTTCGCGTGCAGCTTTTTATAGAAACTATGACTCTAAAGAGGCTATTTTAGAAAGTGTTTTTAAACGTAGTGTTCATAATATTATGGAGCAACTTCATCATTATGATGTCAAGACAGATTTATATCTTGTTTGGGTTCACCTTTTTCGAGAAGCTAAAAAAGAGGCTAGAGTTATTCAACTGGCCTTGGATTATCATCTAGAAAAAATTTTTGTACAGGCCATGCAGGAATTACTAGAAAAATACCATGGAAAATCAAAAGGAGTCAGTAGCTATCTCCATTCTTTTTGGAGTTCAGCAATCGTATCTGTCCTCCTTAAATGGATAAAGGACGGCATGAAGATTCCTGCTGAAAAAATTGCGGATTTACGATTACCATTTTTTAAGAAGTAATAAAAGGAGAAAATGATGTCAGAAAAAAGACTAGCCTGGGATGAATACTTTGCAGCTCAAGCCCTATTAATCGCTAATCGTTCCACTTGTAAACGTGCAAAAGTAGGTGCTATTCTTGTAAAGGATAATAAGGTAATCTCCACTGGTTATAATGGATCAGTCTCAGGGACCGAGCATTGTATTGATCATGACTGCCTCGTCATTGAGGGTCATTGTGTAAGGACCCTTCATGCGGAAGTCAATGCTATTTTGCAAGGGGCTGAAAGGGGTGTCCCTAAAGGCTTTACAGCCTATGTAACCCATTTTCCTTGTTTGAACTGCACTAAACAGCTTCTTCAAGTGGGTTGTGAGCGAGTGGTTTATATCAATCAATATCGGATGGATGACTATGCCCAATATCTTTATCAAGAAAAGGGAACTGAGTTGACCCATTTACCACTTGAAACAGTACAAAGTGCTATCAAGGAAGCCAATTTAATTTAAAATTATTAAAAATAAATGGTTCAGGAAGATTTTCACCCCATTTTTTGGTATAATAAGAAGAATAAATTGAAAGAAGGAACTTAAAAAATGGGAAAACTTGAAGTCATTAATCATCCACTGATTCAACACAAATTGTCAATCTTACGTCGTACAGATACTTCTACAAAAGCTTTTCGTGAACTAGTAGATGAGATTGCCATGTTGATGGGGTATGAAGTGCTTCGTGATCTTCCACTTGAAGATGTAGAAATTGAAACACCAATCACAAAAACGGTTCAAAAACAATTGGCAGGTAAGAAATTAGCTATCGTTCCAATCTTGCGTGCAGGAATCGGTATGGTAGATGGTCTTTTGAGCTTGGTTCCAGCTGCTAAAGTTGGACACATCGGTATGTACCGTGATGAAGAAACACTTCAACCGGTTGAATACTTGGTTAAGTTGCCTGAAGATATTGATCAACGTCAAATTTTTGTAGTGGACCCAATGTTGGCAACAGGTGGTTCAGCAATCTTGGCTGTTGATTCTCTTAAGAAACGTGGTGCTTCAAATATCAAGTTTGTCTGTCTTGTGTCTGCACCAGAAGGTGTTAAAGCTCTTCAAGAAGCCCATCCAGATGTTGAAATTTTCACAGCAGCTTTGGATGATCATTTAAATGATCATGGTTATATTGTACCTGGACTTGGAGATGCTGGAGACCGTTTATTTGGTACTAAGTAAAAATTAAATATAAACTTTAAAAAAATTTTAAGTAGTGAAAGGAGGTTGAATTTTTGTTTCTGTAGTAAGAACAGTGCAAAGATTTGACCTTTTTTGACTAAAGTATTATAATAGTCTTATTCTTCAGTCATTTGACGAATAACATGAACACTCAAAAGGAGAAATAAATGATTCCTGTAGTTATTGAACAAACAAGTCGTGGAGAACGCTCATATGATATTTATTCACGTCTTTTAAAAGATCGCATTATTATGCTAACAGGTCCAGTTGAAGACAATATGGCCAATTCAGTTATTGCCCAGTTGCTTTTCTTGGATGCCCAAGATAGTACAAAAGATATTTACCTTTATGTCAATACACCTGGTGGTTCCGTTTCAGCTGGTTTGGCAATCGTTGATACCATGAACTTTATCAAGGCAGATGTCCAAACCATCGTTATGGGTATGGCAGCATCTATGGGAACAGTCATCGCATCAAGTGGAGCAAAAGGCAAACGTTTCATGCTTCCAAATGCTGAATACATGATCCACCAACCAATGGGTGGTACAGGTGGTGGTACTCAACAAACAGATATGGCTATCGCTGCAGAGCACTTACTTAAGACTCGTAACAATTTGGAAAAAATCTTGGCTGAGAACTCTGGTCAGCCAGTTGAAAAAGTTCATGCGGATGCAGAACGTGATAATTGGATGAGTGCCCAAGAAACACTTGAATATGGTTTTATTGATGAAATTATGGCTAACAATGCCTTAAATTAAGAATTCTACAAAGCAAACTCAATAGACGGGGTTTGCTTTTTTTGATATAATAAAAGAAGATTTCTTAGGAAGAGGATTTATTATGTTTGAAAAAGCAGATCGCTCTGGATTAATTGTCTATCTTTATTACAATCGAGATGCAAAAAAACTACAGGAATACGGTGATATTTGTTACCATTCTAAAAAACATCGTTACTTGCAACTTTATGTTCCAACTCAAGAAGTGGAGCAATTGGTCGGGCGCTTGAGCAAGGAAAAGTTTATAAAAAAAGTCAGAGTTTGTCATATCCAAGAGCTGGAAACACCCTTTGTGGGCAATCTTTATCGAGAGGAAAACGTTATCATCGAAAAAGTTCAAGAAAAGTGTTGACAATTTTCTGATAATTCGGTATATTCTTAACATGCTATTTATTTAAGAAATAAGGAGACAAAAAAGATGAAGAAAAAATTTGCCCTATCGTTTGTGGCGCTTGCAAGTGTAGCACTTCTTGCAGCCTGTGGAGAAGTGAAGTCTGGAGCGTCAAACGCTGCTGGTAACTCAGTAGATGAAAAGACAATCAAAATCGGATTTAACTTCGAAGAAACTGGTGCCGTAGCAGCCTACGGAACATCTGAACAAAAAGGTGCCCAACTTGCTGTTGATGAAATCAATGCTGCAGGTGGTATCGATGGAAAACAAATCGAAGTAGTCGATAAAGATAACAAGTCTGAAACAGCTGAGGCAGCTTCAGTAACAACTAACCTTGTTACCCAATCTAAGGTATCAGCAATCGTAGGACCTGCGACATCTGGTGCAACTGCAGCTGCGGTAGCTAACGCAACAAAAGCAGGTGTTCCATTGATCTCACCAAGTGCGACTCAGGATGGATTGACTAAAGGTCAAGATTACCTCTTTATCGGAACTTTCCAAGATAGTTTCCAAGGAAAAATTATCTCAAACTATGTTTCTGAAAAATTAAAGGCTAAGAAAGTTGTTCTTTACACTGACAATGCCAGTGACTATGCTAAAGGTATTGCTAAATCTTTCCGCGAATCATACAAGGGTGAGATTGTTGCAGATGAAACTTTTGTAGCAGGCGACACAGACTTCCAAGCAGCCCTTACAAAAATGAAAGGGAAAGACTTTGATGCGGTCGTTGTTCCTGGTTACTACACTGAAGCTGGTAAAATTGTAAACCAAGCGCGTGGTATGGGAATTGACAAACCAATCGTTGGTGGTGATGGATTCAACGGTGAAGAGTTTGTACAACAAGCAACTGCTGAAAAAGCATCAAACATCTACTTTATCTCAGGCTTCTCAACTACTGTAGAAGTTTCAGCTAAAGCAAAAGCTTTCCTTGATGCATACCGTGCTAAGTACAATGAAGAGCCTTCAACATTTGCAGCCTTGGCTTATGACTCAGTTCACCTTGTAGCAAACGCAGCAAAAGGTGCTAAAAACTCAGGTGAAATCAAGGATAATCTTGCTAAAACAAAAGACTTTGAAGGTGTAACTGGTAAAACAAGCTTCGATGCAGACCACAACACAGTCAAAACTGCTTACATGATGACTATGAACAATGGTAAGGTTGAAGCAGCAGAGGTTGTAAAACCATAATAGAAAATGTTGAAATAGGGAATGAGCCTCTGACTCACTCCCTGTTTCGATGTTTAAGAACCTATCAAAAATGAGGGGAACCCCTCTAACATTATAATTAGAAAGAGTGAATTTTATGCTCCAACAACTAGTAAATGGTTTGATTCTAGG
>CAURTM010000096.1:0-4399 GCA_963527735.1 uncultured Streptococcus sp. | reverse complement strand
AACCCATCTATTTACAGATTATGGAGAAAATCAAGCTTCAGATTGTTTCCCATACGCTGGAACCCAATCAACAACTTCCAACCGTGAGAGAGCTAGCTAGCGAGGCTGGTGTCAATCCAAACACCATCCAAAGAGCCTTATCAGACCTCGAACGAGAAGGTTTTGTCTACAGCAAGCGAACAACTGGACGGTTTGTGACTGAGGATAAGGAGCTAATCGCCCAATCGCGCAAACAACTATCCGAAGAAGAATTGGAACACTTCGTTTCCTCCATGACCTATTTTGGCTATGAAAAAGAAGAACTACCAGGCGTAGTCGGCGATTATATTAAAGGAGTTTAAGCCTATGTCATTACTAGCATTTGAAAATGTATCCAAATCTTATGGAGCAACACCAGCCCTTGAAAATGTTTCTCTTGACATCCCAGCTGGAAAAATTGTTGGTCTCCTTGGACCAAACGGCTCAGGAAAAACAACCCTGATTAAACTAATCAATGGCCTCTTACAACCAGATCAAGGACGTGTCCTCATTAACGACATGGACCCAAGTCCAGCAACCAAGGCCATCGTAGCTTATTTGCCGGATACGACCTATCTCAATGAACAAATGAAGGTCAAAGAAGCCCTAACCTACTTCAAGACCTTCTATAAAGATTTCAATCTTGAACGCGCCCATCATCTACTTGCAGACCTCGGCATTGATGAAAATAGTCGTCTCAAGAAACTATCAAAAGGAAACAAGGAAAAGGTGCAACTGATTTTGGTTATGAGCCGTGATGCTCGTCTCTATGTTCTGGATGAACCCATTGGTGGGGTGGACCCAGCAGCCCGTGAGTATATCCTCAATACTATTATCAACAACTACTCCCCAACTTCTACCGTTTTGATTTCTACCCACTTGATTTCTGATATCGAGCCAATCTTAGATGAAATTGTCTTCCTCAAAGACGGAAAAGTCGTCCGTCAAGGAAATGTAGATGATATTCGCTATGAGTCAGGTGAATCCATTGACCAACTCTTCCGTCAGGAATTTAAGGCCTAAGCAAAGGAGATTATTATGTTTTGGAATTTAGTTCGCTACGAATTTAAAAATGTTAACAAGTGGTATTTAGCTCTCTACGCAGCCGTGCTCATCCTTTCCGTCCCCCTGGGAATGCAAGGACACTACTATAATTATATATCTTTCAAAGATAGCCAACCTTTCCTATTTATCTTTCTGGCTCTCGTCTTTGGCGGCTTGATAATTACACTTTGGATTTCAACCCTTTTCTTGATTATCAAACGCTTCAAAGGTAGTGTCTATGACCGCCAAGGCTATCTGACTTTGACCTTGCCAGTTTCTGAACATCATATCATCACAGCCAAACTAATCGGTGCCTTTATCTGGTCTGTGATTAGCACTGCTGTCTTACTCCTATGTATCTATATTATGTTATTGTCAACAAATTCTGATGAAGTTCAACTTTCTACTCTTCTGTCATTTGTTGGAGAACATTTTACCGGCTTTGGTCTTACTGTCTTATCCTTCCTGCTTAGTACAATTTCAGGTATCCTCTGCATCTACTTGGCCATTTCCATTGGACAACTATTCAATGAATACCGTACAGCACTCGCTGTTGCAGCCTACATTGGTATCCAAATCGTCATTGGATTTATTGAAGTTTTCTTCAATACCAGTACTAACTTCTATATTAATTCACTTGCAGGATTTAATGATAATTTCTATATGGGAGCAGGTATAAGTATTGTTGAAGAACTCATTTTCATAGCTATCTTTTACCTCGGAACCTACTACATTTTGAGAAACAAGGTTAATTTGCAATAATTTTAAAATCAAAAAGGATAACATCTCATCGCAGAGAGGCTATCCTTTTTTCTTTTATCTCATTTTCTGTCTAACTTTATCTTACAGACGAATCCTTCTAACCAATTAAATGACAAAATCTGATTTAAAGGTCTTGTTTAATTTCTCTATTGTATCACTATCATTATATTCCTTACATATTTTCATAGCTTTGGAACATTCTTTTTTACCTAACTCCACTTGATTCGTTTTTATGAGATAAATACCTTTTAAAAAAAGCAAATAATTCTTTTCAAAATAATATCCTTGTCTGGTCAGTAAATTTTCTAAATCATCTATAAAAAATTGAGCGCTATCTAACAAATTATTTTTTAATAATAATTCTAAATTAAATAAATATAAAGGAATTACTCTATGTGTTCCCATATCTGTTTTTAAAAAATGTCGTGTTTTCTTGATTACAGCTCTATATAGTAAGCTTATGGTTTTAGTGTTCATAAAAAACACCGAATTATAGAAAATTTTCAGTTCATACTCCATCCAATTATCTACAGAAAGTAAATACTTTATTAGCTCATTACATTTAGATGCATTGTAAGGAAGGTTTGCAAGGCGATTAATCTGTTGTTCAGCAATCAATTTTATGTGACAATTGCATAGACTTTTTTCCTGCTTTTGTTTTAGTTCTATTTTCTTTATTAGTTCTTGCAACAAAATGATATCTGAAGAGTTTACAGCATGTTCTAATTCTTCAAAAAAGCATTCTTTTTTGGAATAATAGCAATGAACTAATTCTTCAAATTCCGAAAATGATATCCCCAGGCGATTTAACAACATGTAAAAATGATCAATAGATAATTTTGTAATCCCATTTTCGAAACGAGAAATAGTTGACTCACTAATCTTATCACAAGCCAAATCTTTAAGACGAAAATTTTTTGAAATACGGATATCCTTTAAAACTGCTCCAAAATTTTCCATAGTATTCCTCTTCCATTTCTGCAAAAAATTAAACCTGTTTTTTTATTTGTGGTATGATTATGATTATACAAAAATAAAACAGAAAGGACAATATGATTATGAAAAAAATTTTATTGTCATCAGTTGCTTTACTGAGCCTAGTGACAACACTACCAGTTAATAGTCCAGTTTCTGCTCAAGAATCTATTTCTCCCAAGGCTTATAGCCACTCTAATGGTAGTTGGATTCAATCGAATGGCCGTTGGTGGTATAAACATTCTGACGGCTCTTACACTAGAAATGGGTGGGAAAAGATCAGTGAAACCTGGTACTATTTTGATAGTGAAGGTTGGATGAAAACAGGTTGGTTTAATGAGCATGGAAATTGGTATTATCTAGATGATAGTGGTGCTATGAAAACAGGCTGGTGTTTGATTTCGGGTAGTTGGTACTATTTAAATACTAGCGGTGTCATGAAAACTGGTCTACAGACTATCGAAGGAAAACAATATTATTTAGCTGATAGCGGTGCTATGCAGACAGGTTGGCACAATATTGGAGATGATACTTATTTCTTTGCTAGTAGTGGAGCAAGACAAACGATTAATCGCCGTGCTTTAGTTCTTGGTGAAACATCAACGATAGAAGTACCTATCGAAGACGTTAATGCTATGGAAAAGGTTTTTAGTAACCAAAACTTTAGCGAAGTTGTTCGGTTCCCAGATAAAACAAAAGCTGAGATTATTGCAAAAATGCAAGAGCTTTTCAAATCTTCTAGCGAAAGCGATGTGAACTATCTTTACCTTACTTGTCATGGAGGAAGAGACGGAAGAATCTATCTTGGTAGCGATGGTCAGACATTTTCAGGCTGGGAATTGGCATCTATACTGAAACAATACAAAGGTAAGTTTGTGGTTATGCTGGATTGTTGTCACGCTGGGACAATTATTTCTAAAGATAATTCAATCAAATCTAATGAAGAATCTATTACCGAAAAATTTGATATGGATGAATTTATTTTAGGATTTACTAATACAAATGGTAACGAAAAAGCAGGTGAGATGATTGACTCTAAATTTTTAGTACTCTGCTCATCAAGTTCGTCAGAATACTCTAGCGGCGGAGCTTTAAGTTTGGCAACTAAATATTGGTCTTTAGGTTCAGGATGGAACCCTGTACAGCAATCTCAAGGTTCTTTAATTGCTGATCAAAATTATAACAATAGAATCACGTTAAACGAATTGTATTCTTACTCACGTGAACAAGTCTTAAAACAAAATCATAAACAACATATTGAAGTTTATCCTAAAAACAGTCAATTTGTTTTATTCCAAAAATAAGGAGTTAAGAAAATGAAAGTATCAAAAAAAATCACACTATTTGGTTTGTCTCTAGCAGGTTTAGCTTTACTGGCTTTCCCTCATTCAGGAAAAGCCTTCGAGCTTGAAGAAGAGTGGGTTATTAAGGGTGGTGTTAAGTATCAAGATGGCAAAATTCTTCGATTTAATAATGGCCATGAAGTCGATATCAAAGTCTTGGATTTGCCAAAAACTGAGAAAATCGAGTGGACGGTTAGTCTCAATGGTCAAGATCAAACTGTCAATTTCCTAGGTCAAGAAAAGGACAAGTCTATGAT
>CAURTM010000095.1:0-4410 GCA_963527735.1 uncultured Streptococcus sp. | reverse complement strand
TGAGGACTTCCATACGACCAGGAACGCGGGTTGCAGCGATTCCTTTTTTGATGTCCTCAAGACTAGCTCCGAGACGGAGGCAAGCAAGTCCAGCAGCAACGGCATTTTCTTGGTTGAAGTGACCAATCAGTTGGATATCATAGTCTCCAGCGAGTTTACCCATAGCTGAAAAGCTAAAGGCTTTGGAATTCTCGATTTGGTTATTTGATTGGCTTCCATAGAAATCATGATCTTGATCTGCCACTTGTTCTTTCAAGACAGAAAAGTGGTCCATGTCACTGTTAACGATGACTGCTCGGCTATTTTCCATCAAGAGACGCTTGTGGTAGAAGTAGTCTTCAAAGCTAGGGTGTTCAATCGGGCCGATATGGTCGGGGCTGATATTGAGGAAAACTCCCACATCAAAGGTTAGACCATAGACACGTTTGACCAGATAGGCTTGACTGGAGACTTCCATGATGAGGTGAGTACGGTCATTTTGCACAGCTTGATGCATCATATCAAAGAGGTCAATGCTCTCAGGGGTTGTCAATGCTGACTTAAAGAAAGTTTTACCATCTAGAGTTGTATTCATAGTCGAGAGCATAGCAGGTCGGTGCCCTTGAGATAAGATGTTATAGGCGAAATAGGCTGCTGTTGTTTTACCTTTGGTTCCAGTGAAGGCGAGGAGTTTGAGTTTTTCCTGTGGATTGCCATAAAATTCCATAGCTACCAAACTCATGGCTTTCTTGATATCACTGACGATAATAGCAGGAATACCAACCTCATAATCTTTTTCAGCCACATACCAACCGAGGTCTTGAGAGATGGCAGAAATCAGGAATTCCTTCTTAAAGGCAGCACCCTTGACGAAAAAGAGGCTCTTTTCTTTAGCCTTGCGACTGTCATAGCAGATGGTGTTAAACACGACATGGCTGTAGTTGTAGTGATAGTGTCCTTGGTCGATAATCTCGCGGAAGAGACCATCTTTCTTTAAAATATCTAATACGGTTTCAATCTTAATCATACTTTCTATTGTAAACCGAAAGTCGTAAATTTACAAGTAACAAGGAAAAGTTTATAATGGAAGATAAGGAGTTTTTCCTAGTTATCAAAATTGAATGAGGAATCTATGTCGCACGAAAACAATCACCAGCAGGCCCAGATGTTACGGGGGACTGCTTGGTTAACGGCTAGTAACTTTATCAGTCGCCTGCTTGGGGCCATCTATATTATCCCTTGGTACATCTGGATGGGGTCTTATGCGGCTACGGCCAATGGACTCTTTACCATGGGTTATAATATCTATGCCTGGTTCTTGCTGGTTTCAACAGCAGGGATTCCAGTTGCGGTGGCCAAGCAAGTTGCCAAGTATAATACCATGCGAGAAGAAGAGCATAGCTTTGCCCTGATTCGGAGCTTTTTAGGCTTTATGACAGGACTAGGCCTCGTTTTTGCTTTAGTCTTGTATCTCTTTGCTCCTTGGCTAGCAGACTTGTCTGGCGTGGGCAAAGACTTGATCCCGATCATGCAAAGCTTGGCTTGGGGAGTCTTGATTTTCCCATCTATGAGTGTTATCCGAGGATTTTTCCAAGGGATGAATAACCTCAAACCTTATGCCATGAGCCAAATCGCTGAGCAGGTCATTCGTGTTATCTGGATGCTCTTAGCAACCTTTATCATTATGAAGCTCGGTTCAGGAGATTACCTAGCAGCCGTTACCCAATCGACCTTTGCGGCCTTTGTCGGTATGGTAGCCAGTTTTGCAGTTTTGGTCTATTTCCTTGCTCAAGAAGGGTTACTCAAAAGAGTCTTTGAAACGAGGGATAAGATTAACAGCAATCGTCTCTTGGTCGATACCATTAAGGAAGCTATTCCTTTTATCTTGACAGGGTCTGCCATCCAGCTTTTCCAGA
Organism: uncultured Streptococcus sp.; assembly: GCA_963527735.1. GTDB lineage: Bacteria > Bacillota > Bacilli > Lactobacillales > Streptococcaceae > Streptococcus. Next base: position 2,515 of record CAURTM010000095.1, on the reverse strand, counting down.
TTCTGGATCAGATGACCTTTATCAATAGTATGAGTTGGTTTACCAACTATAGTAATGAAGACTTGGTTGTCATGTTTTCTTATTTCTCTGCCAATCCTAATAAAATCACTATGATTTTGATTTCTGTTGGGGTTTCAATTGGGGGTGTCGGTTTACCACTCTTGACTGAAAACTATGTCAAGGGGGACTTGAAGGCAGCTTCTCGTCTCGTTCAGGACAGCATTACCATGCTTTTTGTATTCCTGCTACCAGCAACGGTTGGAGTGGTCATGGTAGGAGAACCTCTCTATACAGTCTTCTATGGCAAACCAGATAGTTTGGCCATGGGCTTGTTTGTCTTTGCAGTTTTGCAGTCTACTATTTTAGGCTTGTACATGGTCTTGTCTCCAATGCTTCAGGCCATGTTCCGCAACCGCAAGGCCGTTCTCTATTTTATCTATGGTTCCATTGCCAAGCTAGTCTTGCAACTACCTACCATCGCCCTCTTCCACAGTTATGGTCCTTTGATTTCTACAACCATCGGTCTCATTATTCCTAATGTCTTGATGTATCGGGACATTTGTCAAGTAACTGGTGTTAAGCGCAAGGTGATTTTGAAGCGAACCATTTTAATCAGTTTGTTGACCCTTGTTATGTTCATCGGTGTAGGTGCCATCCAGTGGATTTTAGGATTTGTATTCCAACCAAGTGGACGTTTGTGGAGCTTCCTTTATGTAGCTCTTGTCGGTGCCATGGGTGGAGGTGTTTATGGAGTCATGAGTCTCCGTACTCGTTTATTGGATAAGGTGATTGGGAAAGCCCAAGCAGATCGCCTGCGAGTAAAATTAAAAATTTCTTAAAAAATAATTTATAAATAAAATGAATAAGTTGGTTTTTTTAAAAATCAAAACACTCTCTTATTCATTTTTTATTGTTAGAATTGGATATAAAATGTAAAACAGAGAATAAATAACGAAAGTAATTGAATTTTATGTCAAAAAACACTTGACTAAAAAGTAGTTAATTTGTATAATAAAACAAATATTTAAATCAGGAGGTTCTGGAGATGAAAAAGTCTAAGGCTAAGTATGCAACACTTGCAGGTGTCGTGTTAAGTGCAGGTATTTTATTGAGCGCCTGTGGAAATTCTAGCACAGGGTCAAAAACATACAATTATGTTTACTCAAGTGATCCGTCTAGTTTGAACTATCTAGCAGAAAACCGTGCAACAACCAGTGATATCGTGGTTAATTTGGTAGATGGGCTCATGGAAAATGACCAGTACGGAAACTATATTCCATCCTTGGCAGAGGATTGGACTGTTTCTCAAGACGGTTTGACCTATACCTATAAACTGCGTAAAGATGCTAAATGGTATACTGCAGATGGAGATGAATATGCTCCTGTAACTGCCCAAGATTTTGTCACTGGTTTGAAATATGCGGCTGATAAAAAATCAGAAGCCTTGTACTTAGTGCAAGAATCCGTTGCAGGTTTAGATGACTATATCACTGGTAAAACAAGCGACTTTTCAACTGTCGGAGTCAAGGCTCTTGATGACCAAACCGTTCAATATACCTTGGCACGACCAGAACCTTACTGGAACTCAAAAACAACCTCAACTATTCTCTTCCCAGTCAATGCGGATTTCTTGAAATCAAAAGGGGATGATTTTGGGAAGGTAGATCCATCTAGCATTTTGTACAATGGACCTTTCTTGATGAAATCCTTTGTTTCAAAATCTGTCATCGAATTCAAGAAAAATCCTAACTACTGGGATGCTAAAAATGTCTTTGTAGATGATGTCAAATTGACTTATTTTGATGGTAGTGACCAAGATGCGTTAGCACGTAATTTTACCGAAGGTGTTTATAGCTATGCTCGTCTCTATCCGAACAGTTCAAGTTTTGAAGGGATTAAAGAAAAGAATAAGGACAATATCATTTATAGCATGCAAGATGCTACTTCTTACTTCTTAAACTTCAATTTAGATAGAAAATCTTATAAATTCACTTCCAAGACAAGTGATGCTGAAAAGAAATCGACTCAAGAAGCGGTTCTTAACAAGAACTTCCGTCAAGCCATTAATTTTGCCTATGACCGTACAGCTTACGGGGCCCAATCTCAAGGAGAAGAGGGGGCAACTAAGATTTTGCGTAACCTCGTCGTTCCTCCAAACTTCGTAAGTATCAACGGAAAAGACTTTGGTGAAGTAGTAGCCTCTAAGATGGTCAACTATGGCAAGGAATGGCAAGGAATCAACTTTGCAGATGCCCAGGATCCATACTACAATCCAGAAAAAGCTAAAGCTAAATTTGCTGAAGCTAAGAAAGAACTCCAAGCCAAAGGAGTCCAATTCCCTATACACTTAGATAAAACTATAGATTTGGCTAATAAGGCTGAAATTCAAGGAATCAATTCCATGAAGCAATCAATAGAATCTGTCTTAGGTGCAGATAATGTTGTGATTGATGTTCATCAACTTTCTACAGAGGACTATGATAGTTCAGGTTATCTAGCTCAAACTGCAGCTCAG
>CAURTM010000094.1:0-4419 GCA_963527735.1 uncultured Streptococcus sp. | reverse complement strand
TAGGTAAATGTTGAACAGTTTAGTAAGTCAATACAAAGTATTTTTTCTTCCCACGGCGGATAACAGTCAGTTCGTTCTCAAGCTTATCTGCGTCACTCAAGACATAGTCAAGGTCTTGGATACGGTCGCCGTTTACGTAGATAGCTCCGTTTTGGACATCTTCACGGGCTTGGCGTTTTGAGTTAACTACACCAGATGAGACGAGCAGTTCCACAATATTGTGGCTTTCGTCTGCTTGTACTTGGTAGTTTGGTACACCACGAAGTCCTTGTTTGAGCTCTTTAACAGAAAGATTCTTGATGTTTCCTGCAAAGAGTTGCTCAGTGATGTTGAGGGCTTCTTTGTAGGCTTCTTCGCCGTGAACGAGTGTAACGACTTCACGAGCCAAGACTTTTTGTGCCAAGCGTTCGTGTGGAGCCGCTTCAAATTGTTTACGGATGTCTTCAATCTCATCGAGTGACAAGAAAGTAAAGATCTTCAAGAAGCGAACAGCGTCAGCGTCCATAACGTTCATCCAGAATTGGTACATTTCGTATGGAGAAGTCTTTTCAGGATTGAGCCAGACTGCGTTTCCTTCTGATTTACCAAATTTCTTACCAGTTGCATCTGTGATAAGCGGAACTGTGATAACGTGTCCAGTCTTGTCAGCCTTACGACGAAGCAATTCGGTACCAGCTGTCATATTTCCCCATTGGTCAGAACCACCGATTTGTAGCGTTACGTTGTGGTCTTGGTTAAGGACGAAGAAGTCGTAACCTTGCATGATTTGGTAAGCAAACTCAGTGTAAGAAATTCCTGTTTCGATCCGTTTTTTCACAGACTCCTTACTCATCATGTAGTTGACAGTGAAGTATTTTCCGATATCACGGAGGAAGTCAATGAAGCTGATGCTGCCAAACCAGTCGTAGTTGTTGACCATGACAGCTTTATTTTCGCCATTTTCAAAGTCAAGAAAACGAGAAAGTTGTCCTTGGATAGACTTGACCCAGCCATCTACTGTGTCTTTTGTTTGGAGACTACGTTCAGCATCTTTGAAGGACGGATCTCCGATGAGACCTGTAGCACCGCCAACGAGCGCATAAGGTTTGTGACCTGCTAGTTGTAGGCGACGACTTGTCAAGATTGCGACAAGGTGGCCTAGGTGAAGGCTGTCAGCAGTTGGATCGTAGCCAGTATAATAAGAAACTTGACCTTCTTCTAGGGCTTTACGCAAAGCTTCTTCATCAGTCGTTTGAAAAATCAAACCACGCTCTTTTAGCTCATCAAAAATGTGCATGTGTCTTTTCTCCTTTTTAAAATTATTGTTTCTAACTATTGTATCACAAACTTGGGCAATAGCCTAGCAGAATAGGGAAGAAAGTGGCTATTTTATTGAAAGTTTCCCTTTTGTGGTATAATAGATAGAGTGAGGAAATCCATGCAAAATCAATTAAATGAATTAAAACGAAAAATGCTGGAATTTTTCCAGCAAAAACAAAAAAATAAAAAATCAGCTAGACCTGGCAAGAAAGGTTCAAGTGTCCAAAAATCTAAATCCCTAGATAGACCAGCCATTTTTCCAGCTATTTTACTGAGTATAAAAGCCTTATTTAACTTACTCTTTGTGCTCGGTTTTCTAGGAGGAATGTTGGGAGCTGGGATTGCTTTGGGGTACGGAGTGGCCTTATTTGACAAGGTTCGGGTGCCTCAGACAGAAGAATTGGTACATCAGGTCAAGGACATTTCTTCTATTTCAGAGATTACCTATGCAGATGGGACGGTGATTGCTTCCATAGAGAGTGATTTGTTGCGCACTTCTATCTCATCTGAGCAAATTTCGGAAAATCTGAAGAAGGCTATCATTGCGACAGAAGATGAACACTTCAAAGAACATAAGGGTGTAGTACCCAAGGCGGTGATTCGTGCGACCTTGGGGAAATTTGTAGGTTTGGGTTCCTCTAGTGGGGGTTCAACCTTGACCCAGCAACTGATTAAACAGCAGGTGGTTGGGGATGCGCCGACCTTGGCTCGTAAGGCGACAGAGATTGTGGATGCTCTTGCCTTGGAACGCGCCATGAATAAAGACGAGATTTTAACGACCTATCTCAATGTGGCTCCCTTTGGTCGAAATAATAAGGGGCAGAATATTGCAGGAGCTCAGCAGGCAGCTGAGGGGATTTTCGGTGTAGATGCCAGTCAGTTGACGGTTCCTCAAGCAGCATTTTTAGCAGGACTTCCACAGAGTCCCATTACCTACTCTCCTTATGAAAATACTGGGGAGTTGAAGAGTGATGAAGACCTAGAAATTGGCTTAAGACGGGCTAAGGCAGTTCTTTACAGTATGTATCGTACAGGTGCCTTAAGCAAAGACGAGTATTCTCAGTACAAGGATTATGACCTTAAACAGGACTTTTTACCATCGGGCACGGTTGCAGGAATTTCACGAGACTATTTATACTTTACAACTTTGGCGGAAGCTCAAGAACGTATGTATGACTATCTAGCTCAGAGAGACAATGTCTCCGCTAAGGAGTTGAAAAATGAGGCAACTCAGAAGTTTTATCGTGATTTGGCAGCCAAGGAGATTGAAAATGGTGGTTATAAAATTACTACTACCATAGACCAGAAAATTCATTCTGCTATGCAAAGTGCGGTTGCTGACTATGGCTATCTTTTAGACGATGGAACAGGTCGTGTAGAAGTAGGGAATGTCTTGATGGACAACCAAACAGGTGCTATTCTAGGCTTTGTAGGTGGTCGTAATTATCAAGAAAATCAAAATAATCATGCCTTTGACACCAAACGTTCGCCAGCTTCTACTACCAAGCCCTTGCTGGCCTACGGTATTGCTATTGACCAGGGTTTGATGGGAAGCGAAACGATTCTATCTAACTATCCAACAAATTTTGCTAATGGCAATCCGATTATGTATGCTAATAGCAAGGGAACAGGAATGATGACCTTGGGAGAAGCTCTGAACTATTCATGGAATATCCCAGCTTACTGGACCTATCGTATGCTTCGTGAAAAGGGTGTTGATGTCAAGGGTTATATGGAAAAGATGGGTTACGAGATTCCTGAGTACGGTATTGAGAGCCTGCCAATGGGTGGTGGTATTGAAGTCACAGTTGCCCAGCATACCAATGGTTATCAGACCTTAGCTAATAACGGAGTTTATCATCAGAAGCATGTGATTTCTAAAATTGAAGCAGCAGATGGTAGAGTGGTGTATGAGTATCAGGATAAACCAGTTCAAGTCTATTCAAAAGCTACTGCGACGATTATGCAGGGCTTGTTGCGAGAAGTTCTATCCTCTCGTGTGACAACAACCTTCAAGACGAATCTGACTTCTTTAAATCCTACTCTGGCTAATGCAGATTGGATTGGGAAGACTGGTACAACCAACCAAGACGAAAATATGTGGCTCATGCTTTCGACACCTAGATTAACTCTGGGTGGCTGGATTGGGCATGATGATAATCATTCACTGTCACGTAGAGCAGGTTATTCTAATAACTCTAATTACATGGCTCATCTGGTAAATGCGATTCAGCAAGCCTCCCCAAGCATTTGGGGGAACGAGCGCTTCGCTTTAGATCCTAGTGTCGTAAAATCCGAAGTCTTGAAATCAACAGGTCAAAAACCAGGGAAGGTTTCTGTTGAAGGAAAAGAGGTAGAGGTCACAGGTTCGACTGTTACCAGCTATTGGGCTAATAAGACAGGAGCGCCAACGACCAGTTATCGCTTTGCTATTGGTGGAAGTGAAGCAGATTATCAGAATGCTTGGTCTAGCATCGTGGGGAGTCTACCAACTCCATCAAGCTCCAGCAGTTCAAGTAGTAGCTCTAGCGATAGCAGTAACTCAAGTGCTACACGACCTTCTTCTTCAAGGACGAGACGATAAGTTCTATAAACTGTGCTAAATGAAGTGGCTAATCAATGGATTGCCACTTTTTTCTTTTTTCCTTTCGTGTTACAATAAAGGTATGAATCAGTATCAGAAAAAGATTGTTAAAGGAACTATTTATTCGCTCCTATCCGGCTTAATCTGGGGAATCTGTGGAATTTTAGGAGAATATTTCTTTACTCATTATCATGTGTCTTCTGGCTGGATTACCTCTATGCGTTTGACACTAGCAGGGAGTCTTGTGCTCATTTGGTCTGCAATGCAATTAAAATCGCAAGTGCTAGATATTTGGCGAGATAAGAAAAATTACCTGCCCTTTTTAGCCTATGCTATTTTGGGAATTTTCTCAGTCCAGTATTTTTTCTATCTCTGTGTAGAATATTCAAATGCAGCGACAGCAACTATTTTACAGTTTATTAGTCCAGTTTTTATCCTCTTTTACAATCGCTTAATTTATAAAAAACGAGCGTCAAAAAGTGCTATTTTCTATGTTTTGGTTGCCATGCTGGGTGTTGGCTTGATGGCGACAAAGG
>CAURTM010000093.1:0-4537 GCA_963527735.1 uncultured Streptococcus sp. | reverse complement strand
AAGGATCCCTCTATCTATTCTCACTTTTTATATCCCAAAAGTTCCCTCTCACTCTATTAAAGAAAACAAAAGCAAGCGGTTACAATTTAGCTATAAATCTATCAGAACAGACAAAGCTATTCTTTCGTCTTCTCCCATCCAGACTATACTGTCGGTTGTGGAATCTCACCACATCAGCTTGCGCTCGCGGACTTATTTGGCTAAGATATTTTAGATTTATTTAGGCGTCGCAGTCGAAGATAATACTTATACTCTTCGAAAATCAAATTCAAACCACGTCAGCGTCGCCTTACCGTACTCAAGTACAGCTTGCGGCTAGCTTCCTAGTTTGCTCTTTGATTTTCATTGAGTATTAAAGTATATCGAGACAAGACAACGACGAGAAAGCTAAAATAGCTAGTCAAATTTACCGCCGGTCGGGAATTTCACCCTGCCCTGAAGACTCTTTTATCATAACAAAAAACGCTTGCAAGCGCAAGCATTTTGTTCATTTTCATTTTCATTTTTTATTTCAATTTATCTACTTCATAGGTATGAACAAGCTCAAGACCTGCAAAGTTCTGCTGGCGGAGGGCTTCGTAGACAATCATGCAGACGGTATTAGACACATTGAGACTGCGGACATGTTCATCATTCATAGGAATACGGAGAGCCTTCTCAGGATGTTCTCGCATAAAGTCCTCCGGCAAGCCCTTGTCTTCACGTCCAAAGAGAAAATAATGGTCCTCGTCAGTCGATAAATCCACATCAGAATAGACTTTTTCCGCGAATTTCGAAATCAGATAGAGTTTGCCCTTCATCTGAGACATAAAATCCTCCAAACTCTCGTAAAAATAAATCTCTAGCTTATCCCAATAATCCAATCCAGCTCTCTTCATCTTGCGGTCATCAATAGGAAAGCCCATTGGCTTGATGATGTGGAGGGGAGAATTGGTCGCAGCGCAAGTACGCGCGATATTGCCTGTATTTTGTGGAATTTGTGGTTCAAATAATACAATGTGATTTGTCATGACTTGCTTCCTTTCACCATTGCAAAAAAATAGCCACACTGCCCGGAGTCAAGCTCAGCAAACAGCGTGGTTAAGGCATCGTTAACTTACCTCACAACAGGTTTGAAGTAAATCAGCGAAACTACTTTCTTAGTATAACACTTTCAGAATCATTGTCAATAGAAACGACTTGATTTTTTCAATTTTTTCAAGCTATTTCCAAGGGTTTCTAGGAGAAAATTCTTAAATATCTGCAAAAATTGCTTACTCTTTTATACCTATCTGTGGACTGGGAATGATGATATTATGACTTCGTTATCTCAAATACTGCTGTATGAACCCACTCATTATGAATTTGTAAGTCATTTTCTATAACCCTACTAAAGGTGAAGCCATTTTTTAAAAGCACCCTCTGAGAGGCTAGATTGTCCGTTGCCGTCCCTGCAATGATTCTATTGAAACCATAAGTCGTGAAGGCTTTTTCTAAAACGAGTTTAACCGCTTCGCTGGCATAACCTAGATTAGTAACATTTTCTCCAATCCTATATCCAAGTTCTGCTGTTTTTCGATTATTCTCTAAAACACTTAAATTGATTCTTCCAACCATAACGCCTTGTGCATCTCTAATAAGATGCATGTAGACATCATGATTCTCTTGTTCCCTTAACAATTCCCTTGTAATTTCTTTAAACTCTTCTAAATCAAAATAGTTAGCTGGTCTAGGAGGTAAATTCCGCTCAAAATACTTTCGATTCTCTTTTTCAAAAAAATAGACGTCTAAACTATTTTCTTCAGACAACAGCTCTAAACTTATCATTGTAAATCATCTCCCGTCATTATCTACATTCAAATTTTCTCATGTTTACACAAAATGAAATTAACATGATTTAAATTAAATACTTTTACTATTTTATATCGTCTCTATATTATAACACTGAACTTAGTTGAAAATGATTATATTTGAATAACTTTGATTTTGTAGTGTAAATTCTACTATAAAATATACAAGCTAATTCATGTTTTGTCAAAAAGTTTCAAGCATACAATTATTAACTTTATTTCTCATACAATCTATCAATAAAAAGTTATAGAATAATTTCTCTTTACTTATCTAATGAAAACTTTGACAATACTATTTCCAAGGGTTGTAAAATCGTCCCTGATTCTGCAAGATAAGTAGTAAACTAGCTACTAAAAACACAGCTGCCAAAAGCAAGGTAAGATAGTCTCCTTTTTTCAAGGCCTGATAACTATACCAAGTGCGTTTTTTCTCTTTCCCAAAGCGGCGAAGCTCCATGGCGGTCGCGATGGTATCAATGCGTTCTAACGAGCTAAAAATCAAGGGAGTGATAATGCGCAGATTGCCTTTGATTCGTTGCATAAGAGAAGCTTTCTTGGATAATTCCATCCCACGCGCTTCCTGAGACATCTTGATGGTAAAGAATTCTTCCTGCAAATCTGGAATATAGCGCAAAGTCAGGCTGACTGAATAGGCAATCTTGTAAGGCACACCAATTTGATTTAAACTGGAAGCAAACTGACTAGGATGGGTTGTCATCAAAAAGATAATAGCCAGAGGAATGGTGCAAAGGTACTTAATAGCCAAATTTAGCAGATAAAAGAGCTCTTGACTGGTCAGAGTGTAGGCACCGATTCCCTGCCAAATCACACTTCTCTCTCCGTAAAGTCCAACCCCATACTCGGGAGAAAAGAGATAGACCATCAAAACGTTTAAAACGGCAAATACCGTCGCAAAAACGGCTACAAAGGAAACATCTTTAAAGCGGATTTCTGACAAATAGAGGAGAAAAACCGAAAAGATGGCAATCAGAACAAGTAGTCTGGTATCATAGCTAATCATGGCCGCCAATGACACGAGGATGAAAAAGAGGAGTTTACCAGCTCCTGACAAGCGATGAATCACAGTATCTCTATGCTGGTAACCGATTAATTTTGCTTGCATCCTTCTCTCCTTTCTTTGTAAAATGCCGTTAAAGCAAGTGGATCCACGTCTAGTTTCTTGGCCAAGTTAAAGATTGAAGTTTCTTTTAGGTTGGCTTTTACTAACAGCTCAGGATTGCTCAACAGACTAGCTGGATCCGTATCGGCAATCAATTCCCCATCCACCATGACAAGAGCCCTGTCTGAATAATCCAGCATCAATTGCATATCATGGGTAATCATGACAATGGTATGACCTTTTTGATGCAGTTCTTCGAGAAATTCCATAATCTCAGTATAATTCTTCTGGTCTTGGCCTGCAGTCGGTTCATCTAGGAGAATAATTTCAGCTCCTAAGACCAAAATCGAAGCAATGGTCACACGTTTTTTCTGACCAAATGACAGGGCAGAAATGGGCCAATTACGGAATTCATAAAGACCACAGATTTTCAAGGTTTCATAGACTTTCGTTTCAATTTCCTGCTCGTCCACACCTCGCAAACGAAGTCCTAGAGCCACCTCATCAAAAATCATATTGGTTGAAATCATTTGATTGGGATTTTGCAACACATAGCCTACTCGTTCCGCCCGCTCTGCAACAGAATCTCCTTTAATATCCTGACCTTCCCAAAGGTAGCGGCCTTCAGTCTGAATAAAGCTACTTAAGGCCTTGGCTAGGGTTGATTTCCCTGCTCCATTTTTTCCGACAATGGCAATCTTTTCACCCTTTTTAATATCCAAATATAGGGATTTTAAAATCGGTCTATCATCATAAGAGAAAGACACATCCTCTAGTCTAAAGAGTGACTGCAATTTTTGGGTTTCTTTTGCCAGTTCAGTCTGCAACTGAATCTTGCCTTTTGAGATAGACAAGTTATCCTGATTTGCTAATTGTTCTTCCTTGACTAAATCCACACCCAATTGACGGAGAGTGGTAAGATAAAGAGGTTCTCGGATTCCATTTTGGGTCAATAAATCAGTCGCCAGTAACTGGTCAGGGCTCCCATTAAAAAGGATACGACCATCGTTTATCAAGACAATCCGATCCACAGGTCGATGCAAAACATCCTCCAAACGGTGCTCAATAATAAGAGTCGTCGTCCCCTCCTCCTTATGAATCTGGTCAATCAATTCGATAATATCTTGACCTGACTTGGGATCCAGATTGGCGAGCGGCTCATCAAACAAGAGAATCGGACTCTCATCAATCAAAACACCAGCTAGACTAACTCGCTGCTTTTGTCCACCTGACAAATCCTGAGGGCGCTGATTCAGTAAAGAAAGAAGGTCCAACTTTTCAGCCCATTTATGAACACGACCTTTCATCTCTTCTAGAGCTGTCACATCATTTTCCAGAGCAAAAGCTAAATCCTCTGCAACGGATAAACCGATAAACTGCCCATCTGTATCCTGCAAAACTGTGCTTACCAGATGAGATTTGTCATAGATGCTCATATCAAAGGCTGCTTGGCCCTTGATCAAAAATTCTCCAGACATATGACCCTTGTAAATATTGGGAATAATCCCATTCAAACATTGACCCAAGGTAGACTTACCTGACCCAGATGGTCCAACAATTAAGACTTTCTCTCCCTTGTAAATGGTCA
>CAURTM010000092.1:0-4572 GCA_963527735.1 uncultured Streptococcus sp. | reverse complement strand
TCTTAAACCCACGGAACAAGAGAAAAATGCCAATAAAAAGAACAGCTAAAGGAATAATCTTTGTAAGAAAAACATTTGAAATTCCCATCCACTCATAGTAACGAAGCAGAGAACCTACCACAAGATGGGCAATAATCATACTAACAAAGGGACGAAAAATCGGTTCTTTCCAATTCCAAATACTGATGACTAGGGAAATCGTAAAGACAGACAAACTATCCCAGGGAGCAGGAAGATAAAATGCTCCTTCTTGTACAAAACTTCCTATTCCTACATATCCTAGAACAACTAGAAGAACTATACTCCCAACGACAATATAGGTGCCAATTTTCATTTTAGGAGAATCTTGAACTAAGCTCCAACGTAATATTGTAGCCACAAGCCCAAATCCAATCAGAAAAAGAAGAAGTTGCCCTAAAAAAGTAAGCAAATTGACTGTTAAGAGAGGACCTTTAGAAAAATCACCCAGTAGATGATAGTAACGTAATATCGCTAGGACAAAAATTGGCGTCAAAAGGGACTCCTTGATAGAACTGCGTGGTGCTTCCTTGAGAATCTCTTTCATTATTTTTTTAGGATTCTTACCTAAATAATCCTCTGCACTCATGCCATCTCGTTCTGCTTCTGAGAAATCTAACATCATCAAATAAATCTGCTCTCTGAGATAGTCCTCATCATAGAGAAATCCAGCAAGATTAAAACTATCCCACAGTTCCTCAAAATACTGCTGATTCTCCTCAGAAAACTCATGCAGCAAAGCGCTTGTTTCTTCATAATACTTCATTTTCTTCATGGTTTAACCCCCATTCTTAATTCCTTCTACTTTTTGACTCAAATCGTCCCATTGTTGCCAAAAGACCGAGACACGCTCTTCTCCTTCTTTAGTTAACGAAAAATACTTTCGATCTGGACCATCTGGCGACGGACGCATGTCGCCTCTTATCCATTGATTTTTTTCTAACTTTTGCAATAAAGGATAAATAGTTCCTGGAACGATAGTGTCAAATCCAGCCTCTCGCAAAGTCTGAACCAACTCATAACCATACCGCTCTTTTTGACCAATCATATCCAAGACACAACCTTCAAGAACACCTTTTAATAGTTGAGTTTCTTTCATCCCTTCTCCCTTCTAATCTATTTGGTAATACCTACTAGTGACTTCATCTATAATATACCACTTTCACACTAGTTTGTAAAGCATAATAGTTAAATAAAAAACAGAACTAGCATGAACTAGTCCTGTATACTTTTACCCAATCACACTTCCATTCGGTACAGCTGGATCAACTGTGAGAAGGGTTAATTTCCCATCATGTTCAGCTGAGAGAATCATCCCTTGGCTGACATATTTCTTCATCATTTTACGAGGTTTGAGGTTAGCAACGATTTGGACTTTCTTGCCGACCAATTCTTGTTCGTTTGGATAGAATTTTGCAATTCCTGAGAGAATTTGACGATCTTCTCCATCACCAGCATCCAGACGGAATTGAAGTAACTTATCAGAACCTTCCACTTTAGAAACTTCTCTGACTTCTGCAACGCGGATTTCAACCTTGTCAAAGTCTTCAAACTTGATTTCTTCCTTATTGAGTTTGAGTTCAACTTCGTCTGGATTCCATTCTTTTTCGACTGCTGGTTTGTTACCTTCCATTTGTTCCTTGATATATGCGATTTCTTCTTCCATATCCAAACGTGGGAAGATTGGTGTTCCTTTGGCAACGACAGTGACACCTGCAGGAAAGTCAGCCAAGCTCAAGTTTTCAAGACTAGAAACTTCATCCAAGCCAAGTTGATTCAAGACTGCACGACTGGTTTCCATCATAAACGGCTCAATCAAGTGAGCAACGACACGAAGGCTAGCTGCCAAATGACTCATGACACTTGCCAATTGGTCACGAAGAGCTTCATCCTTAGCTAAGACCCATGGAGCTGTCTCGTCGATGTATTTGTTAGTACGAGAGATCAGAGTCCAGACTGCTTCTAAAGCACGTGGGTAGTCAACTGCTTCCATGTAGGTGTGGTAGTCAGCGATTGATTGTTCTGCAACGTCAGCAAGAGCATGGTCAAACTCTGTTACACCCTCTACATAGGCAGGGACTTGCCCGCCAAAGTACTTATTAATCATAGAAACCGTACGGTTGAGGAGGTTTCCAAGGTCATTGGCCAATTCGTAGTTGATACGGCCTACATAGTCTTCAGGAGTGAAGGTTCCGTCTGAACCAACTGGAAGGCTACGCATGAGATAATAACGAAGTGGATCTAGTCCATAACGCTCTACCAACATTTCAGGGTAAACGACATTCCCTTTAGACTTAGACATCTTGCCGTCTTTCATGACAAACCAACCGTGGGCAATCAAACGATCTGGCAATTTGATATCTAACATCATAAGAAGGATTGGCCAGTAGATTGAGTGGAAACGAAGGATGTCTTTTCCTACCATGTGGAAGACTGTTCCATTCCAGAATTTGTCAAAGTTACCATGTTCATCTTGACCGTAGCCAAGAGCTGTAGCATAGTTAAGAAGGGCATCAATCCAAACATAGACAACGTGTTTTGGATTAGATGGCACTGGCACACCCCATGTAAAGGTTGTACGAGAAACCGCCAAATCCTCTAAACCTGGCTCGATAAAGTTGCGAAGCATTTCATTCAGACGACCATCTGGAGTGATAAATTCAGGATGAGCTTTGAAAAATTCTACTAGACGATCTTGGTACTTGCTAAGACGAAGGAAATAAGACTCTTCAGATACCCATTCCACTTCGTGACCTGATGGAGCGATACCACCAGTCACATTTCCAGCTTCGTCACGGAATACTTCTGCAAGCTGGCTTTCTGTAAAGAATTCCTCATCTGAGACTGAGTACCAACCAGAATATTCACCCAAATAGATGTCATCTTGAGCAAGTAAGCGTTCAAAGACTTGTGCGACTACTTTTTCATGGTAGTCATCAGTTGTACGGATAAATTTATCGTATGAGATATCTAGTAATTGCCAGAGTTCTTTGACTCCAACTGCCATTCCATCAACATAGGCTTGAGGTGTGATGCCAGCTTCTTCTGCTTTTTGTTGAATCTTTTGACCATGCTCATCAAGACCTGTCAGATAAAAGACATCGTAGCCCATCAGGCGTTTGTAACGTGCTAGGACATCACAAGCAATGGTTGTGTAGGCAGAACCGATATGAAGTTTACCAGATGGATAGTAAATCGGTGTTGTAATATAAAAATTCTTTTCAGACATAATTTTTCCTTTCCAGGCAAATGAAACCTGTTTTTCTAACACTTCATTATATCACATTTTTAAGGATTTTCGATATGGAAATCTATACAAAAACAAGATAGACGAGTGTCCATCTTGTTGATTTTATTCATAACGAAGGGCTTCGATGGGATCAAGTTTCGATGCCTTGTTGGCTGGCAAGACCCCAAAAATCATACCCACACTAGCCGAAACTGCAAGACTAAATAGGGCAACTGGAATTGATACTCCAACTTCTATACCCGCAATCAAACCTTGCAGTAACAAACCTGCTAAGGCAGTTAAACCACTTGCAATTGTCAAGCCAATTAATCCACCTAACAAGGTCAAAATCATGGATTCAATCAAAAACTGGATTAAAATATTAGCACGAGTTGCACCCAAAGCCTTACGGAGACCAATTTCACGGGTACGCTCTGTCACCGAAACCAGCATGATATTCATAACACCAGTTCCTCCAACAAAGAGAGAAATACCTGCAATGGCACTAATAATCGTCGTCATAAAACTAAACGATTGTTGAACTTCTGCAAATGCAGCGGACTCATCTGATACTTGATATTCTCCCTGTTGCAAGCCAGCAAGCTCTGTCATTTTTCGCGCTAATTCTGGACCCAGAGTTTGAGTCAAGCTTGTGTCATTCACTCGAAAGACAATATTAGCTATTTCATCTACATTAAAATTCGCAGCAAGGGAGATATTTGTGGTAATGGGCAAGCCACCAAAACCATATATTTTTGAACGTTTAGCCTCTGGACTAGTATAAACCCCAATGACCCGGTAACTAAATCCATTGACTTCTACAACCTTGTTAATAGCCTCTTGAGGAGAGCCAAATAAACTAATGGACAATTCTTCATCAAGCAAAATAACACTTGCAAACTCTTTGAAATCTTGCTCTCTCAGACTACGACCTGCAATGATTTCATTCTTAACAGCGTCCATATAGGTTCTATTCCCGCC
Organism: uncultured Streptococcus sp.; assembly: GCA_963527735.1. Classification (GTDB taxonomy): domain Bacteria; phylum Bacillota; class Bacilli; order Lactobacillales; family Streptococcaceae; genus Streptococcus. The sequence continues at coordinate 344 of CAURTM010000092.1, read as the reverse complement.
TGTCAAATTGGCATTTTCAACCTTTTTATCTTTATAAGTCAAGATGGCGTTCGTTGAGTTGGTTACATAGTAATTATCCACTCCCTTGAGTTTGGCTGCCTCTTTAACCCAGGATTCTTGCGGTTTTGGCGGTTCAACATGAACTTCCTCTTCTTTTCCAGAAACCGTAAAAGCTGATTGTTTCTGAGTAAAAGACCCATCTTTACTTTTTTTAGAAGAGAAAAAGACACTAATATTCTTCTGAGATTTGGTCATATCTTTGTTGAGTTGACGAGATAGGGAATCACCTAGAGCCATAATCACAACAACTGATGAAACACCGATAATAATCCCAATCATGGTAA
>CAURTM010000091.1:0-4681 GCA_963527735.1 uncultured Streptococcus sp. | reverse complement strand
TATTAGTTTACTTTTTGATTCGCTTTGTTTGGAGCATGATTAGCTATGGAAGTGGTCTTCCAGGAGGTATTTTCCTACCCATTTTGGCGCTTGGTTCCTTACTTGGTGCTCTAGTTGGTGTTATTTGTGTTAATCTTGGACTTGTCAGTCAAGAGCAGTTTCCTATATTTGTCATTCTAGGAATGAGTGGCTACTTTGGAGCGATTTCTAAAGCTCCCTTAACCGCCATGATTCTAGTAACCGAGATGGTAGGAGATATCCGCAACCTCATGCCACTTGGCTTAGTAACTCTAGTTGCCTACATCATCATGGATCTGCTCAAGGGTGCCCCAGTTTATGAGGCCATGCTAGAAAAAATGCTGCCAGAAGAAGCGACAGATGAAGGAGAAGTAACACTTATTGAAATTCCTGTATCAGACAAAATCGCTGGAAAACAGGTTCATGAACTCAATCTGCCACACAATGTCCTCATCACAACACAAGTCCATAATGGCAAGAGCCAAACAGTTAACGGCTCAACCAGAATGTATCTCGGTGATATGATTCACCTAGTTATTCCAAAAAGTGAAATTGGGAAAGTCAAAGATTTGTTGTTGTAGTCCAAAAATTCATTACATAATTTTTATTATGTAAAACGCATATCAAGAATATTTTGTTGATTTTGATAAGGGAGGACAAACATCATAATGAAAATACTAGATGTCCTATATGAGTTTTATGGTGATTTTGAGTTCATTAAAGAAAAGTGGAATGAAAAATATGAAGGTATTCTTATCAAAATAAAGGATGAGCAAGGATATAAAAGATGCCGCTTAGCAAAAAGAACACCGAAAAAAGAAGGATATTTTACAGTTTTTTGGAAAAAAGACACAAATAACATGAACATTCCTTATACCAATGAAGATTTGGGAACTGAACTTATTATAGTTGTCATCGATAATGATAAAAAGGGGCTATTTATTATTCCAAACGAAGTTGCTATTCGTAAAAAAATTCTCTCGACAAAAAACAGCAAAGGTAAAATGTCCATGCGATTTTATCCGCCTTGGTGCGCAAATTTAAATACAACGGCTCAATCAACATAAAAATGGCAATTGAATTTTTTTAGAGAAATTGAATTACAAGAATGACTTTGAAAATTTTTTTAATATACTATTTCCTCCCAAATCATTGAAATTATAGCTTGAATTTGATATGATGGTCTTATGGATAAAAGTAGAGCAAAGCGTGAGAATCACGATAAGATAAGAATGAGTCTAATAGCCCTAGTAGCTATCTTTTCAGTAAGTATTTGTGTCCTTGGTTCGATGATTGGATATAAAATATACACAAAACAAAGTTTTGAACAAAAGATTGAATCGCTCAAAAAAGAGAAAGATGATCAATTGAGTGAGGGAAATCAGAAGGATCATTTTCGTAAGGGACAAGCAGAAGTAATTGCCTATTATCCTCTCCAAGGGGAGCAAGTGATTTCATCTGTAAAAGAAATCATGACACAGGATATTAAGGAAAATCTGGAAGACAAGGAAAATCTGGTTTTTTATTATACGGAGAAACAGGATTCGACTTTAAAAGGGATTGTCAACCGAAGTGTGATGAAACAAGTCTATGATTTAACTTCGTCAAAAGTTGAAGAGACTGAAAAAACTAGTCTAGCAAAAGTACATTTGACAGAAGATGGTAAACCTTTTACCCTTGATCAACTATTTTCAGATGCTAGTAAGGCCAAAGAGCAACTGATAAAAGAACTGACTTCTTTCTTACAGGATAAGAAATTGGAGCAAGAAAAGGTCGATCAACTTGTTAAAGTCTTTTCTGACCAAGACTTGTCTGCATGGAATTTTGATTACAAGGATAGTCAGATTATCCTTTATCCAAGTCAGTCAGTTGAAAATCTAGACGAGATTGCCTTGCCAGTATCTAGTTTCTTTGAACTTATTCAGTCCTCTTATTTATTAGATAAGGATGCAGAGCTATATAAGGCTTATTATGAAAAGAAAAATCGTAAAGTAGTGGCCTTGACTTTTGATGATGGACCAAATCCTACAACGACAAATCAAGCATTAGATACTCTTTCTAAGTATGGTATCAAGGCGACTTTCTTTGTTTTAGGTAAGAATGTTTCTGGAAATGAAGAGATTTTGAAACGCATGAAAGCAGATGGCCATGTCATTGGAAACCATAGTTGGAGCCATCCAGTGCTTTCAAAACTTTCGCTTGATGAAGCTAAAAAACAAATTACTGATACTGAGGATGCGCTAACTAAAGTGTTGGGTTCTAGTTCAAAACTCATGCGTCCGCCTTATGGAGCCATTACAGACGACATTCGCAATAGCTTAGATTTGAGTTTTATTATGTGGGATGTAGATAGTCTGGACTGGAAGAGTAAAAATGAAGCAGCTATTTTGACAGAAATTCAGCGTGAAGTCAAGAATGGTTCTATTATTCTCATGCATGATATCCATGCTGAGACGGTAAATGCTCTACCGAAGGTTATTGACTATTTGAAAGGGCAAGGTTATGACTTTGTAACCGTACCAGATTTGTTAGACTCTCGTCTTAAAGCTCATCAGCTCTATTACGACCGCAATCAATAATACACAAAATCTAAAGAGAAAAGTTTTCCTTGAAAATTTGGCTCTTTGGATTTTCTTCTCATAGAAAGGAAAAATAATGAAATCTTATACTTTAAATAATGGTGTTACAATTCCAGTACTGGGATTTGGAACCTGGAAAGCTGAAAATGGAGAGATTGCCTATCAAGCTGTACTAGAGGCTTTAAAGGCAGGCTATCGCCATATCGATACGGCAGCGATTTATAAAAATGAAGAAAGCGTTGGTCGTGCTATTCAAGATAGTGGCGTTCCGCGTGAGGAAATTTTTGTAACCAGCAAACTCTGGAATACAAATCACAACTATGAGCAAGCTCGTCAGGCTTTTGAAGAGTCTTTAGAGAAGCTGGGCTTGGAATATTTGGATTTGTATTTGATTCATTGGCCAAATCCAAAACCGCTCAGAGAAAATGACCAATGGAAAATCCGAAATGCGGAAGTTTGGAGAGCGATGGAAGATCTTTACCTAGAAGGCAAAATCCGTGCTATCGGTGTTAGTAATTTTCTTCCCCATCATTTGGATGCCTTGCTTGAAACAGCAAAAATTCTTCCTGCGGTCAATCAAGTTCGCTTGGCACCAGGTGTGTATCAAGAGGAAGTAGTAGATTACTGTCGAGAAAAAGGAATTTTATTGGAAGCTTGGGGACCTTTTGGTCAGGGAGAACTATTTGATAGTAAGGAAGTCCAAGAAATCGCAGCAAATCATGGAAAGTCTATTGCTCAGATAGCCTTGGCCTGGAGCTTGGCAGAAGGATTTTTACCACTTCCGAAATCTGTTACAGCATCTCGTATTCAGGCTAATCTTGATTGCTTTGGAATTGAATTGAGTCATAAGGAACGTGAAACCTTAAAAATGATTGCTGTTCAGTCTGGTGCTCCACGAGTTGATGATATGGATTTTTAGAAAATCATAAAAAGAATTGTACATTGTTCTAATTTTTGATATAATAGTCAGCAGGAAAGAAAGTCTTATGGCGTTCTTCAAGCGAGCTTGGGATAGTGGGAGCCAAGTAGGGCAAAATAAAGGACTGGCACTTTCTGTAGTATTTTCAAAAACAATGAAGTAATAAATTAGGGTGGAACCGCGTTTCTGACGCCCCTAGGTTAAATCAACCTAGGATTGTCAGACGCGGTTCTTTTGCTTATTCAGTCTATTGTGTGAAAGAAAGGAGAGACGTGGAAAACCTTTATCTTGTAAAAGACGATAGTCAACTAGCCGCATTTCGTGAGTTTGTAGTAAGAAATACTGAAAAGTTGAAAGATTATCAATCTTTTTTAAAGAATGAACTTGCAGTCTGTGATTTACCGCAAGCCGTTATTTGGTCAAGTTTTAATGCTGCTACACAGATTATTAGGGAAAGCGCTGTTCCAGCCTATACAAATAATAGACGAATGGTTATGACGCCTGATTTAGCTGTTTGGAAAGAGTTGTATTTGTATCAGTTGATGGACTACGAGTGTTCTCAGCAAACTCAAGCAATAGAAAGTCACTATCATTCTTTATCTGAAAATTTCCTCTTACAGATTGTAGGACATGAGTTAGCTCATTGGTCGGAGTATTTTTTAGATGATTTTGATGGTTATGACTCTTATATCTGGTTCGAAGAGGGGATGGTTGAATATATTAGTCGCAAGTATTTCTTGACAGAAGAGGAATTTCAGGCGGAAAAAATTTGTAATCAATCTCTCGTAGAACTTTTTCAGAAGAAGTATGGTTGGCATTCATTGAATGATTTTGGTTCTTCGACTTATGATAAGAACTATGCAAGTATTTTTTACGAATACTGGCGTAGTTTTTTGACAATAGATAAGTTGGTAGAAAATCTAGGTAGTGTACAAGCGGTCTTCGATTCTTATCATTTATGGGCAAATACAGATAAAACTCTTCCCTTGTTAAATTGGTTTGTTCAGCAGAAATTAATTGAAAAAGAAATATAAAAACTAAAGGAGTAAACAATGTCTAAGAAATTAACATTTCACTGCGTCAGTGGCAGAGACCTCCTTACAGTCGAACTGCCCCACGCTCAGCACTAGAGTGCCTGAGCTAGACGCAGTACTAACTCGTCTTG
>CAURTM010000090.1:0-4850 GCA_963527735.1 uncultured Streptococcus sp. | reverse complement strand
CGAGGATGTTTGGCAATGAGAAGTTAATCGTCAGTTTAGATAATGAATGGAGCGAAGACTTAGAAAGGTATTGCTAAATGCTTTATAGGAGTGACATTTCTGTCATTGAGGGAATGCCGCTTTTTTGTTACAATGAATTTTATACTCAATGAAAATCAAAGAGCAAACTAGGAAACTAGCCGCAGGCTGTACTTGAGTACGGCAAGGCGACGTTGACGTGGTTTGAATTTGATTTTCGAAGAGTATTACTTGATATACATCCAGAAGCAAACTAGGCAATAGAGAGAAAATTCTAAGTAGTAGGCCCATAGGGTAAATCAGTGCTGATGTTGCTTGAAGGATTTTCTGTAAGTATGATGTATGACGATAACAGTTTTAAACAAGGGGGAAAGAATGTCCATTTTATCCATTAAAAATATTTCAAAATTTTATGCCTTGGACGGTAAACATCAAGAACAGGCTTTAAAGAATATAAACCTGCAGATTGCAAAAGGTAAAATTACAGCGATTTACGGGCCGTCGGGCTGTGGCAAAACTAGCTTGCTAAACATTATCAGTGGTCTAGATAGACAATATGAAGGAGTTTTAGAATTTAAAGGGGAATCCCTCCGTGACTTATCAGAGATTGAACTAACTCAATTTCGTAAAAACAAGATTGGATTTGTGTTTCAAAACTTTAACCTTATTCCTCATCAGTCTGTTTTGGACAATGTCAAGCTACCTCTCTATGTCAAAGATTTATCTGACAGGGAGATGACAATGATTGCAAAGGAGCAATTAAGTAACTTGGGTATGGAGCCTTTTATGGCTAAAAATGTTAAACAGCTTTCTGGCGGGCAAAAGCAACGCGTAGCAATAGCGCGTGCGCTGGTAAATCAGCCTGATATGATTGTAGCAGATGAGCCAACGGGTTCGCTGGATTCTCAATCCCAAGAAATGGTATTGGAAGTATTTAAAAATTTAGCCCAAACAGGGAAAACAGTATTGATTGTAACCCATAATCCAGAGGTTGCTGAATATGCAGATGTGATTATCAAAATGAAGGATGGTGAAGTCGTTGAAGAAGTCAAAAAATAAAGGATTATCATTGAAAAATAAATTCAAACTTTCTTTAAATAACTTTCTGGAAAGAAAGTGGCGTAACCTATTGATTGCGCTAGCAACCTCAATCGGTTTTGTAGGAGTCTTAATTTCTTTCGGCTTGGGAAATGCTTTGATTTCGATGATTGATGAAAATACGAATGGAGGTCAAATCCCTTCTCAAGTTCAGATTGGTTTAAATACAGAAAATGCTGGACGAGGCTTCTTGAATCAAGATGATAAGAACTATATCACGGATACAGTTGGGAAAGAAGCTATTAAATATTTGGAGAGTCCTTTTGGGATGACTATGGCAAATATTACTATAGATGGGCAAGAAATGGATCTGAGTCAAACGATGCCTTCTTATGCTCAAGTAGTGAGTCTCTATGAGGATACAAGTATCTCTGTTAGTAGTAATGAGACGGACAAAGTATTAGCCGGTTCCCCCTATACTGATGCAAATGAACAGGGCTTGACGATTCCAATCAGCTTACTAAAAAATTGGAATGAACAGACAGGAAACAATCTGACAGCTAATGATGTTATTGGCAAATCAGTCTCAGCAAGCATTGTAGAAAATGCTGCTGAAGCTAGTAAGACTGCTCAATTTCAAACAAAGATTGTACGTGTAATCAATGATGAAGATGACATGGAGGACAGCAACAGTTTCATGCCGTCTCATCAAATGGAAACGATTTTGAAAGAAGCTGGATTTACAAAAGCTGTATCTTATTTTATCTTGGAACTCAAAGATCCATCACAAACAAAAGCGATAACAGAAGAATTGCAGAAAAACAAGAAGTATACCGTTCTTTCTCAACAGAAGGTTCTTGATATTGTGATTACTTTTATTCGTGTCATTCAGGGATTGTTGATTGTGCTTTCATCACAAGCTATTGTGGTAGCAGCGGTCATGATTGGTATCATTATTTACATCAATATCATGCAACGTTCTAAGGAAATAGGTGTCATGAAGGCAGTTGGTTATCAAAATCGTGATGTCAAAGGAATTTTTATTTACGAGGCTATCTGGATTGTAGGAATCGCCTTGCTGCTGGCATTTTTGCTTGCACAAGGGGTGGGAAGTTTGGCGAATGCGATTGTAAGTCACTTTTACCCATCCATCACTAAGGTTTTTGAATTAAATCTTTTATCTGTTTTAGGAACTCTAGTTTTCGCTCTATTACTTGGTTATGTCTCAGCCTACTTCCCAGCGCGTAAAATTAGTAAAATGGATCCTGTAGAATCGCTACGATATGAATAGTAAGGAAGTTCTTGATTTATAGCCTTAAAAAGAAACTAACATAGAAAAACAATGCCCGTACTTGCAATTCAACTTAAATAGTTATATAATAGGTTTGTTGAAAGGTGATTTGTAGTGATTCAAGTTACTCTTTTCACAATAAAAATTTCATGATTTTCATAAGGAGGAAATCACTAATGGTAGTTAAAGTTGGTATTAACGGTTTCGGACGTATCGGTCGTCTTGCTTTCCGTCGTATCCAAAACGTAGAAGGTGTTGAAGTTACTCGCATCAACGACCTTACAGATCCAGTTATGCTTGCACACTTGTTGAAATACGACACAACTCAAGGTCGTTTCGACGGTACTGTTGAAGTTAGAGAAGGTGGATTTGAAGTTAACGGTAAATTCATCAAAGTTTCTGCTGAACGTGATCCAGAACAAATCGACTGGGCTAACGACGGTGTAGAAATCGTTCTTGAAGCTACTGGTTTCTTTGCTAAGAAAGAAGCTGCTGAAAAACACTTGCACCCAGGTGGAGCTAAAAAAGTTGTTATCACTGCTCCTGGTGGAAACGACGTTAAAACAGTTGTATTCAACACTAACCACGACGTTCTTGACGGTACTGAAACAGTTATCTCAGGTGCTTCATGTACTACAAACTGCTTGGCTCCTATGGCTAAAGCTCTTCAAGACAACTTTGGTGTTGTTGAAGGATTGATGACTACTATCCACGCTTACACTGGTGACCAAATGATCCTTGACGGACCACACCGTGGTGGTGACCTTCGCCGTGCTCGCGCTGGTGCTGCAAACATCGTTCCTAACTCAACTGGTGCTGCTAAAGCTATCGGTCTTGTAATCCCAGAATTGAACGGTAAACTTGACGGATCTGCACAACGCGTTCCAACTCCAACTGGATCAGTTACTGAATTGGTAGCAGTTCTTGAAAAGAACGTTACTGTTGATGAAGTGAACGCAGCTATGAAAGCAGCTTCAAACGAATCATACGGTTACACAGAAGATCCAATCGTATCTTCAGATATCGTAGGTATGTCTTACGGTTCATTGTTTGACGCAACTCAAACTAAAGTTCTTGACGTTGACGGTAAACAATTGGTTAAAGTTGTATCATGGTACGACAACGAAATGTCATACACTGCACAACTTGTTCGTACTCTTGAATACTTCGCAAAAATCGCTAAATAATTCTTGAGTCGATAAAAAGCAAGGCCTCTTGGTCTTGCTTTTCTTATATGGAAAAATGGATGACACAATCATCCATTCTTTTTTATTTCTCTTTCGAAAGTATCTGAAAGGGCAGTGAAGCTTAATTTCTCTAATGTAAGTGGATGGGTAAAGGACAGTCGAAAGGCATGAAGCATAAGCCGACTTGTTTTTGATTTACTATTATAGAGAGGGTCGCCTAAAATAGGGAAGTTATGATGCGAAAGGTGCACACGAATCTGATGGGTTCGCCCTGTCTTTAGCTTGCAACGAACCAAGGAAGTCTTGTTTGGAAATTGCTTTAATCTGCTTACATGCGTTTCGGCATATTGCCCATTTTTTGTATCAACTACTCGTTTTCTGCGATCATGGCGATCACGTCCGATTTTGTCTTTGAAAACAAGTTCTTTGCTGCTGATATTTCCGTCAACGAGTGCCCAATATTCTCTAGAAATCTCTTTTTTCTCCAATAAGCGATTGAGAATGGGCAGGATAAAAGGATTTTTGGCAAAGAGAACTAAACCACTGGTTTCCATGTCCAGACGATGAACGACATAGCAGGTTTGGCCAACATAGGCACTGACATGGTTAAGAAGGGCGATTTCGTTTGGCTGATTACCATGCGTTTTCATCCCCTCTGGTTTGTTTACAATAATCAAGTGTTGATCTTGATAAACTTCTTGAACGAGGTTTGGGTTGCCCCAAGGAATTTCTTTTTCGGGATAATCTTCCTCGTCAAAAGTCAATTGGCAAACATCTCCAGGATTTACCGTCTCGTTCCAATGAACTTCTCGCTGATTAATCAAAATGTGTTTCTTGATTCTCAAAAAATGACGGATTTTTCTAGGGATGAGGAGTTGTTCCTCAAGTAATTGCTTTACCGTCATTTGATGTAGAGAGTCTGGTAATGTAAATGTGAATTGCATACAGATATTGTAACAAAAAAAGCCCTATTTGGATAGGAAATAGCTAAATTCTTGTCTTCCTATGATGAAGATGATAAAATAAACGCATGAAATTAGATAAATTATTTGAGAAATTTCTTTCTCTTTTTAAAAAAGAAACAAGTGAATCAGAGGCTTCTGGGGCTACTAGCTTACGTCGCTCTCGCAGTGATCGAAAAAAATTAGCCCAAGTGGGTCCAATTCGAAAATTCTGGCGTCGTTATCATTTAACAAAGATTGTCCTTATACTAGGTTTGAGTGCAGGCTTGCTAGTTGGAACCTATTTGTTTGCTGTAGCCAAGTCAACCAATGTTAACGATTTGCAAAACGCCTTGAAAACTCGGACTATCATTT
>CAURTM010000089.1:0-4981 GCA_963527735.1 uncultured Streptococcus sp. | reverse complement strand
TGGTGAAGTAGCTGAATACCGTGGATTGAAATCATTCTACAACCTTAAGAAATAATCGTTGATTTAACAACGTTTCTAGCCCCTCGGATTTTATCCGAAGGGCTATTTTTGTATTTAGGGGGCAAAAAAGGGGCAAAACTTTTTAAAAAATCTTTTTCATCACTTTGTCCAGTACATTGATTGCTTCATCTTTCATGTTCTTTGTGACGTGGGTATAGATGGAAGTGGTGACCTCAGAATCAGAATGGCCAACCCTGTCCATGATTGTTTTTAGAGGGATTTTATTTTCTGATAAAATATTGGCCATCGCAGGCAGCATGCTTTTATAAGTGCTCAATTTGATTTATTTTTGTGGAATCCTCTTATTTTGAGATGAATACCAATTATAAGTGATTTGCATATCCAGGATATTACAAAGAAAAGCAAGCTAATGGGCACATAAATTTTATTTCATATTTTTTAAAGCTGTTAGCAATTGTATTTGATATGATCAAATAAGATTAATAGTTTATTGAATCCCTTTATATTTTTTACATAATTTATTTTATGTAGTTCACAAACTATCCAGAGCATTCTTTTGTTCATCATTAACGATATGGGTATAGAGGTCAGTGACTTGTGTACTGGCGTGTCCTAGCTGATGGCTGACCAAAACTTGCGATTTAGTAGCATCATAGAGCCTAGTTGCTAGGGTATGTCGTAGTTTGTGGGGGGTTACACGAACTTTGAAGTCCTCAGAGTACTTAGCAACCATTTTCTCAACGCTGGAAGCATCGATACGATTAGGAACACCTCTGTAGAGAGTCAAAAAAAGGGCTGTATCTGTTTTTTCCGTCTTATAGCGTTGATTCCGAATGGCTAGATAATTCTCTAGATAAGGTTTGGCAAAGGCAGCAACATTGACCGAGTCACGTTTGCCCCCTTTTCTAGTGACATCGATAACCATCATTTTTAGATTGAGATCCCTTATATCCAGATTAACAGCTTCAGATAAGCGGACACCTGACGCCAAGAGAAGGGAGATAATGGCCAAATCACGTTCTTTATTTTTGTTGAATGATGAGAGAGCTCGATTAGAGAGCTGTTGAGGGTACTCTTGGTCAATATAAGTTAGAAAACCTTCTGTTTCATCACCCAAAAAGAGTTTTTGCTTGATATTTTCAGCTCTGGCAGCAAGTGTTTCTTTCTTTTTCTTTGTTGAAACTTTCTTCATTACGTTTCGATAGAAATAAGGTTCTCCCTGATCGTTTTCAACTTCCTCGGTCAGATATTTGTAAAGACTGGAAAGAGCTGATAAGGTCCGATTGATGGTCGTTTGGGAAACGCCTTGCTTGGTTGTATTGGCATTCAGCAAAGGACGTTCTCTAAGATAAAGGATAAAGGATTCCATGTCTTTCTTAGACATATTTTCCAAGACAGATAAAGGAATATCAGACATTTTATCAGAGTTTGAAATCCCAGACTCCAAAACCCAGCTGAAAAATCGATCGTATTCCTTGAGGTATTCGTACAAGGTTGTAAAACTGTAAGGAACAGCAAGCTTGGATTGGTAGTATTCTAAAACATACCAGGGCATGATTTGTTTTAGTTTGTCAATTCGTTCCAGTAAAATCTCACGTTTCATGTATTTTCTCCATAAATTAGTCTACAAGTAGTATAGCATAGACTTATACATTTTTCAAGAAAATTATAGTTTTTCGGAAAGATGTTATAGGAGTTTTTTAAAGTGATAAAAAGACTTAGACCTGCAAACAAAACAGATCTAAATCTTTGGAGTTATTATTGTGAATCATTATCTAGTGCTTTTTCTAGCTTCCAAATACTAAACCAGAATAAAATAGTCAGCAGAATAAGGAAAATAAAAAAGAGATTATCAGTAACGATACTTCTGTTCATTCTACATAACTGAAGAGCTATATAAGGAGCTATGAGATACAAAATACATTGTATAATTGCTATCGTTTTCTTTTTCATGATTTTAATCTTACTGTTGTGAAATGTTTTATCAGTAAAAAAGAGGGGCAACCCCCTCTTAAAATCTTATTTGACTGCTTCTTTCAAAGCGTTTACCTTGTCCAAGCGTTCCCATGGAAGGTCAATATCTGTACGTCCCATGTGTCCGTAAGCCGCTGTTTGACGGTAAATTGGGCGCTTGAGGTCCAGCATTTGAATAATTCCTGCAGGACGAAGGTCAAAGATTTGACGAGCTGCTTTTTCAAGCTTACTTTCAGCTACTCTTCCTGTACCAAAGGTATCGATACGGACAGAAACAGGTTGGGCAACACCGATAGCGTAGGCCAATTGAACTTCTGCCTTCTTAGCAAGACCGGCTGCAACAATATTCTTTGCAATATAGCGAGCCGCATATGACGCAGAACGATCCACCTTAGTCGCATCTTTACCAGAGAAGGCACCGCCACCATGACGAGAGTAGCCACCATAAGTATCCACGATGATCTTACGACCAGTCAAGCCTGAATCCCCTTGAGGCCCACCGATTACAAAACGACCAGTAGGATTGATGAAGAATTTTGTTTGCTCATCCAAGTAAGAGGCTGGAATAACCTCTTTGATAACCTTATTAATCACATCATTGTGAATTTGTTCGTTGCTGACTTCTGGATCGTGCTGAGTTGAAATAACGACTGTATCCACACGTACTGGACGGTCATTTTCATCATACTCAACTGTAACTTGTGATTTAGCATCTGGGCGAAGATAGCTGATTTCCCCAGATTTACGAAGATCTGCTAAACGACGAACTAACTTGTGGCTGAGTGAAATTGGCAATGGCATGAGCTCTTCTGTTTCATCCACTGCAAATCCAAACATAAGACCTTGGTCTCCAGCACCAATCAAATCCAGTGGATCTTGGTCTGCATTTCCACGAACTTCTAAGGCTTCATTAACCCCTTGGGCAATATCCGGTGACTGCTCAACAAGTGACGGATGGACTCCTACAGTCTCAGCAGAAAAACCATACTCTGTATTGGTATAGCCAATCTCTGCAATGGTATCACGAACCACACGGTTAATATCTACATAGGCATTTGTAGATATTTCACCAAAAACGTGGACAGATCCAGTATATACAGCTGTCTCAGCAGCAACGTGCGCCTCTGGATCCTCTGCTAAAATAGCATCCAAAATCGCATCTGAAATTTGGTCTGCAATCTTATCTGGATGCCCCTCAGATACAGATTCAGACGTGAATAATTTACGTTCTGACATAAAAATGTCCCCCCTTAAAAATAGTGTTATAGAGTTACAAAGTACTGATAGGTATTTTCATTTTCTAAGAGTTACGACGCGAAAGAAATAAAAACGATACTTTTTTATTTCTGAAGCTAGTAAGGCACATAGGGTGACCGCGTTATAGCGGCAACCGTAGAATGACAAGCGACTACTTTGGAGCCGTTATTCTTTGCTAGTTACAAAGTACTGATAGGAAAACTCTTAGTGATAAATACCTACCATCTTATCGGGACTATATAACTTTACCATTATACCATTTTTAAGCGCAATTTGCAGTCTATATACTCAATAAAAATCAAAGAATAGCTTTTTGATTGTAGATAAAACTGACTAAATTAGTAACATATACCTAATACAAGATGACTCTAACTTATTTTGAAGAGTATTAATGTACTGTTTCAATTTCTACTAATCTATTTTTAATAGGTGTTTAACAACCTTAATATTATGCGTACTATTATTTTCAAACTATCGTGTTCTGAACAATAGTTTGAAAATGAAAAGGGACTTTATTCTTTTTGTAACCTTACTGTAATAATTATCCGATTAAAAAATGATAAAATAGGTATGTACTGTTAAGGAGAGAATAATGCCCGTAAGAAAATTACAATCCTATGAGGTAGACTATCAAGAAGAATTAAATCATCAGATTCCTCGCTATCAAGATTATACACCTGAAGCACAATCTGATGCCAATCTCAAGGAAATCCTATTTTTTGTTAATATCGCTGTTTTTTGTATCTGTATTGCTATCTTTAGTTTTATCTTTTTAGCATTAAAATTATCAACTGCTCTTGCATTTGTCGCAGCAATCGGATTTAGCTTACTTGTTTTAAAAGTCCAACGCTCTATTATCAAACGAAAATTTAGAAGATAAATCATACCCCACGTCTAATCAAGTTGATTTGTAAAAAATTAAGGAAAACAGAGGATTTAAGGTGAATAACACATTTTTCATCTTAAATCCTCTGTTTTTTTGACCAGCTTGCCAAATATAATTATCTACTTAATTGAATAACGTGTAACCTTTTCTAATAAACGTTCTCCAAACATCCTAAACTGTAAAATCAATTAGTCTCTACCCTTTTACCATTATCTTCTCTAAAATATGCTATAATAATACCAAAAGATAAAGAAGGAAGACCTATGATTAAACTACTAGCCTTGGATATGGACGGAACCCTCCTCAATGAAGCCAAGGAAATCCCACAAGCTCACATTACTGCTATTCACCAAGCTATTGAAAAAGGTGTCAAACTGGTTCTCTGTACGGGTCGCCCGCTTTTTGGTGTCCTCCCCTACTATAAAAAACTGGGGCTTGACCTCCAGAATGAGTATGTGATTGTTAACAACGGTTGTTCAACTCACCAGACAAGTGACTGGGGACTAGTTGACTGGCAAGAACTCAGTCCAGCAGACATCGAATACCTCTATGACCTAGCTGAAAAAAGTGATGTTCAGTTGACTCTTTTTGATGAGGAGCATTATTTTGTCCTCGGTGGTAAGCCTAATGAAATCATTGAAAATGATGCTAAACTAGTCTTTTCAGACCTGACTGAAATTTCTCTTGAGGAAGCGACTAGTGGTAAGTATCGTATGTTCCAAGGTATGTTTTTAGGAACAAAAGAACAAACAGACGATTTTGAGCAGTGTTTTGCTGAGGAACTCTGCCAACGATTTAGTGGAGTTCGTTCGCAGCCTGTCATTTATGAAGCTATGCCACTTG
>CAURTM010000088.1:0-5030 GCA_963527735.1 uncultured Streptococcus sp. | reverse complement strand
TCTTGGCCAATGGAACAGGTGGAATGTCTGGTCCAGCAGTTTTTCCAGTAGCCCTCAAACTCATCCGACAAGTAGCCCAAACAACAGACCTGCCTATCATTGGAATGGGGGGAGTGGATTCGGCTGAAGCTGCCCTAGAAATGTATCTGGCTGGAGCATCTGCCATTGGAGTTGGAACAGCTAACTTTACCAATCCATATGCCTGTCCTGATATCATCGAAAACCTACCAAAAGTCATGGACAAATACGGCATTAGCAGTCTAGAAAATCTGCGCAAGGAAGTGAAAGAGTCTCTGAGATAAACTGCAATCTATCTGTTCTTGATTTTTTATTAGTTTGTAATGTTGATTATAGAGAATTTTGATATAATGAAATGAGTAAGAACAGAGGAAGTAAATTAATGAAGAAATTGAGATTTATTTTTTTAGCCCTGCTATTTTTCTTAGCCAGACCAGAGAGTGCAATGGCTAGCGATGGTACTTGGCAAGGAAAACAATACCTAAAAGCAGATGGCAGTCAAGCAGCCAATGAGTGGGTTTTTGATGCTCATTATCAATCTTGGTTTTATATAAAAGCAGATGCCAACTATGCTGAAAATGAATGGCTGAAACAAGGTGACGACTATTTTTATCTAAAATCTGGTGGCTATATGGCCAAGTCAGAATGGGTAGAAGACAAGGGAGTCCTCTATTATCTTGACCAAGATGGAAAGATGAAAAGAAATGCGTGGCTAGGAGCTTCCTATGTCGGTGCTACAGGTGCCAAGGTAATAGAAGACTGGGTCTATGATTCTCAATATGATGCTTGGTTTTATATCAAAGCAGATGGCCAGCACGCAGAGAAAGAATGGCTCCAAATTAAAGGGAAGGACTATTATTTTAAATCTGGTGGTTATCTACTGACAAGTCAGTGGATTGACCAGGCTTATGTGAATGCTAGTGGTGCCAAAGTACAGCAAGGTTGGCTTTATGACAAACAATACCAATCTTGGTTTTACATCAAAGAAAATGGAAATCATGCTGAGAAAGAATGGATTTTCGAAAATGGTCACTATTATTATCTAAAATCCGGTGGCTATATGGCAGTGAATGAATGGATTTGGGATAAGGAGTCATGGTTTTACCTCAAATCTGATGGGAAAATGACTGAGAAAGAATGGCTATACGATGCTAAAAGTCAAGCCTGGTACTACTTCAAATCTGGTGGTTACATGGCGAAAAATGAGACTGTAGATGGTTATCAGCTTGGAAGCGACGGTAAATGGCTTGGAGAAAAAGCTACAAACGAAAATGCTGCTTATTATCAAGTAGTACCTGTCACAGCAAATGTTTATAATGCAGATAGTGAAAAGCTGTCCTATATATCGCAAGGTAGTGTTGTTTGGCTAGATAAGGATAGAAAAAGTGATGACAAGCGCCTGGCTATTACTATTTCTGGTTTGTCAGGCTATATGAAAACAGAAGATTTACAAGCACTAGATGCTAGTAAGGACTTTATCCCTTATTATGAGAGTGATGGGCACCGTTTTTATCACTATGTGGCTCAGAATGCTAGTATCCCAGTAGCTTCTCATCTTTCTGATATGGAAGTAGGCAAGAAATATTATTCGGCAGATGGGCTGCATTTTGAAGGTTTTAACCTTGAAAATCCCTTCCTTTTTAAAGATTTGACAGAGGCTACAAACTATAGTGCTGAAGATTTGGATAAGGTATTTAGTCTGTTAAATATTAATAATAGCCTCTTGGAAAATAAGGGAGCTACCTTTAAGGAAGCCGAAGAACATTACCATATCAATGCTCTCTATCTCCTTGCTCATAGTGCCTTAGAAAGCGACTGGGGACGTAGCAAGATTGCAAGAGATAAGAATAATTTCTTTGGTATTACAGCCTATGATACGACCCCTTACCTTTCTGCCAAGACATTTGATGATGTGGATAAGGGAATTTTAGGTGCAACCAAGTGGATTAAGGAAAATTATATCGATAGGGGCAGAACTTTCCTTGGAAACAAGGCGTCGGGTATGAATGTGGAATATGCCTCAGACCCTTATTGGGGAGAAAAAATTGCTAGTGTGATGATGAAAATCAATGAGAAACTAGGTGGCAAAGATTAGTCCTATAATTGGATATGATTTGAGTATAATACTCAATGAAAATTAAAGAGCAAACTAGGAAACTAGCCGCAGGTTGCTCAAAACAGTGTTTTGAGGTTGTAGATAAGACTGACGAAGTCAGTCACATATATACGGCAAGGCGACGTTGACACGGTTTGAAGAGATTTTCGAAGAGTATAAGCTAAAAATCCTGATTTCAAGTCGAATCAGGATTTTTTCATGGAAGCGATTTTTTCTGGGTCTGGTGTAACGCGGAGGGTCTTTTGTCCTGTGTAAGTGACAAAGCCAGGTTTTCCACCAGTTGGTTTGTTGAGTTTCTTGACTTCAATCATATCTACCTGAACCAGATTTGACAGGCGACCTTGAGAGAAGTAGGCGGCTAGTTCTGCCGCGTCTGTCTTGACTTCATCGGATGGGTCAAGATTGCCTGAGATGACAACATGGCTTCCAGGAATGTCCTTGGCATGGAACCAAAGTTCCTCCTTGCGGGCCATTTTAAAGGTTAGCTCCTCGTTTTGTAGGTTGTTTCGGCCGACATAGATGATGGTTTTGCCATCGCTTGCTAGATATTGTTCTGGTTTTTTGCGTTTCTGGATTTTCTCCCGTTGTCTTCTGCGGATAAAGCCTGTTTGGATCAATTCTTCACGGATTTCAGCGATTTCTTCCAGCCCAGCTTGGTTAAGGACGGTCTCCACACTTTCCAGATAGAGAATGGTTGCCTTGGTTTCCTCGATTAGATCAGTCAAGTATTTGACAGCTTCTTTGAGTTTCTGGTAACGTTTAAAATAGCGTTGGGCATTCTGGTTGGGAGTCAGAGCCTTATCAAGCGCAATCGTGATAGGTTGGTTGGTGTAGTAGTTGTCTAGGATAACTTGGTCTTGATCGTTAGGCACTTGATGGAGGAAGGTTGTTAGCAATTCCCCTTTTTGGCGAAATTCTTCAGCATTGTCTGTCGCCAGTAACTCTTTTTCCTGTTTTTTCAGCTTGTGTCGATTTTTTTGAAGTTCATTTTCAACACGACGAATGAGTTCACTGGCTTGCTGTTTGACACGGTCGCGCTCAGCCTTATCCTTATAGTAGGTGTCCAACAAATCAGAAAGACTGGCAAAAGGCTCTCCCACCTGATTTGCAAAAGGAACTGGAGTGAAGGATGTCTCTGTCAAGCAGGGCTTGGTTTCTTGACTGAAAAAGTTACGGAAAGTAGACAGTTTATCACTAACCAGAATCTTTTCCAATTCATTTGCCGTATCACGTCCCATACCTTGAAAGAGGTTTTGAAGGTTTTTAGCTGTCGTTTCCTGAGTTTGCAGGATTTCAAAGAGTTTTTCATCCTTGATAGTAAAAGGATTGAGTGATTCCGTACTCGGAGGAGCAATATAGGTCGATCCAGGCAACAAGGTGCGGTAGCTATTTTGTGAAAAGCCGACGTGTTTGATAACTTCGAGAATTTTATGACTACTTTTATCGACTAGTAGAATATTACTGTGTTTTCCCATGATTTCGATAATCAATGTTGCCTGAATATGGTCTCCAATCTCGTTTTTATTGGAAACTGTAATTTCCACAATACGGTCATTTTCCACTTGCTCAATCGACTCAATCAGGGCCCCCTGCAAATACTTTCTCAAAACCATGATAAAGGTAGAGGGTTGGGCTGGATTTTCAAAAGTCGTTTGGGTCAGCTGAATGCGTCCAAAAACTGGATGGGCAGAAAGGAGCAGGCGATGGCTTTGGCGATTGCTGCGGATTTGCAAGACCAACTCTTGTTCAAAAGGCTGATTGATTTTCTGGATGCGACCATTCACTAACTCTCTTCGCAATTCCTCAACCATGTGGTGTAAAAAAAATCCGTCAAATGACATCGTTCTCTCCTTGTGATTGTATTCCATAGTATTATATCAAAAAGGTAGAATAAAATCATGGAAATGTGGTATAATAAAGCCAAGTAAAGAGAAACGAGAAGCACATGTATATTGAAATGGTAGATGAAACTGGTCAAGTTTCAAAAGAAATGTTGCAACAAACCCAAGAAATTTTGGAATTTGCAGCCCAAAAATTAGGAAAAGAAGACAAGGAGATGGCAGTCACTTTTGTGACCAATGAGCGTAGTCATGAACTCAATCTGGAGTACCGTGACACAGACCGTCCGACAGATGTTATCAGCCTTGAATACAAGCCAGAGTTGGAAATTGCCTTTGACGAGGAAGATTTGCTTGAAAATCCGGAATTGGCAGAGATGATGTCTGAGTTTGATGCCTATATTGGGGAACTGTTCATCTCTATCGATAAGGCTCATGAGCAGGCCGAGGAATACGGCCACAGCTTTGAGCGTGAGATGGGCTTCTTGGCAGTACACGGCTTTTTACATATCAACGGCTATGATCACTACACTCCGGAAGAAGAAGCGGAGATGTTCGGTTTACAAGAAGAAATTTTGACAGCCTATGGACTCACAAGACAATAAACGAAAATGGAAAAATCGTGACCTGATATCCAGTTTAGAATTTGCTCTTACAGGAATTTTTACTGCTATCAAGGAAGAACGCAATATGCGAAAACATGCAGTGACGGCTCTAGTGGTCATCCTTGCAGGTTTTGTTTTTCAGGTGTCACGAATCGAATGGCTCTTTCTCCTATTGAGCATTTTCTTGGTAGTAACTTTTGAAATTATCAATTCTGCTATTGAAAATGTGGTGGATTTGGCCAGTCACTATCACTTTTCTATGCTGGCTAAAAATGCCAAGGATATGGCGGCTGGCGCGGTATTAGTGGTCTCTCTTTTCGCAGCCTTAACAGGCGCATTGATTTTTCTCCCACGAATCTGGGATTTATTATTTTAAACAGTAAGAGGAAATTATGACTTTTAAATCAGGCTTTGTAGCCATTTTAGGACGTCCCAATGTTGGGAAGTCAACCT
>CAURTM010000087.1:0-5183 GCA_963527735.1 uncultured Streptococcus sp. | reverse complement strand
ACCGAATCGTGGTAGCGGAAGGGCCAGGTAGCTACACAGGCTTGCGAATTGCGGTGGCAACTGCCAAAACCTTAGCTCACACTCTGAACATTGAGTTAGTTGGTATGTCTAGCCTCTTGGCTCTGGTGCCCTACCAACAAGAAGGTCTGTTCGTTCCCTTGATGGATGCACGTCGCAACAATGTTTATGCAGGATTTTATGAAAATGCCAAACCTATCATGCCAGAAGCACACCTGCCCTTTGAGCGAGTGATTGAGTTAATCAAGGGGGCTAGTCAGGTAACCTTTGTCGGAGAAGTTGGCCCCTTTGTGGAGCAGATTCAAGAACACTTGCCAAGGACTAATTATAAAGAAACCTTGCCTAATGCAGCTAATCTTGCTCTTTGGGCTTGGGACAAGGAAGCAGACTCCTTGCATGATTTTGTGCCGAACTACCTCAAACGTGTTGAGGCTGAGGAAAACTGGCTCAAGAACCACACCGAGTCTGGCGAGTCTTACATTAAACGCCTATGATAGAAATTAAACGAATCCAACAGCAGCCTGACCTGGCTCAAGCCATCTACGCTGTGATGGCAGCTGTTTACCCAGTCAGTCCTTGGACGCTGGAACAAATTCAAGCAGACCTGGCTCAAGACCAGACTTGGTATGTTCTGGCTTATGATGGGGCCGAAGTGATTGGATTTCTAGCTGTGCAGGAAAATATCTTTGAGGCAGAAGTCTTACAAATCGCTGTCAAAGGAGCCTATCAGGGTCAGGGAATTGCGTCAGCCTTGTTTGCTCAATTGCCGACAGACAAGGAGATTTTCCTCGAAGTCAGAAAGTCAAATCAACGAGCGCAAGCATTTTACAAGAAAGAAAAGATGGCGGTCATCGCTGAGCGAAAGGCCTACTACCATGACCCAGTCGAGGACGCCATCATCATGAAGAGAGAAATAGATGAAGGATAGATATATTTTAGCATTTGAGACATCCTGTGATGAGACCAGTGTCGCCGTCTTGAAAAACGACGATGAGCTCTTGTCCAATGTCATTGCTAGTCAAATTGAGAGTCACAAACGTTTTGGGGGCGTAGTGCCGGAAGTAGCCAGTCGTCACCATGTTGAGGTCATTACAGCCTGCATCGAGGAGGCGTTAGCCGAAGCAGGGATTACCGAAGAGGACGTGACAGCTGTTGCGGTTACCTATGGACCAGGCTTGGTCGGAGCCTTGCTAGTTGGCTTGTCAGCTGCTAAGGCCTTTGCTTGGGCACATGGACTTCCACTTATCCCTGTTAACCACATGGCTGGCCACCTCATGGCAGCTCAGAGCGTGGAGCCTTTGGAGTTTCCCCTGCTAGCCCTCTTGGTTAGCGGTGGGCACACAGAGTTGGTTTATGTTTCGGAGGCTGGTGATTACAAGATTGTTGGGGAGACGCGAGATGACGCGGTTGGTGAGGCCTATGATAAGGTCGGTCGTGTCATGGGCTTGACCTATCCTGCAGGTCGTGAGATTGATGAGCTAGCTCATCAGGGGCAGGATATTTATGATTTCCCTCGTGCCATGATTAAGGAAGATAATCTGGAGTTTTCATTCTCAGGTTTGAAATCTGCCTTTATCAATCTTCACCACAATGCCGAGCAAAAGGGAGAAAGCTTGTCCACAGAGGATTTGTGTGCTTCCTTCCAAGCAGCTGTCATGGATATTCTTATGGCAAAAACTAAGAAGGCTTTGGAGAAATACCCTGTTAAAACTCTAGTTGTGGCAGGTGGGGTGGCAGCCAATAAAGGCCTCAGAGAACGCCTAGCAGCCGAGGTTACAGATGTTAAGGTCATCATTCCACCTCTGCGTCTTTGCGGAGACAATGCAGGTATGATTGCTTACGCCAGTGTTAGCGAGTGGAACAAAGAAAACTTTGCAAGCTTGGACCTCAATGCCAAACCAAGCCTCGCTTTTGATACCATGGAATAAAATGGAGTCTGTCTGATTACAATCAGCAGACTTTTTTCTCTTTCCTGAATGTGTTATAATAGTCCATGCTGTGGCTGGAGCCTTTTCAGCCTACTTATACTCTTCGAAAATCTCTTCAAACCGCGTCAGCTTCTATCTGCAACCTCAAAACAATGTTTTGAGCAACCTGCGGCTAGCTTTCTAGTTTGCTCTTTGATTTTCATTGAGTATTATTAAGACAATATGAGGAGAAAGATGAAAGAAAAAGGATTTTGGGAGGGGGCGCAGGCAGCCATGCCAACGGCCCTTGGTTATGTCAGTATTGGCCTTGCCTGTGGGATTATCGGTGCGCCCTATGTGACACCTGTAGAGATGGGCTTGATGAGCCTCTTTGTTTATGCTGGGAGTGCCCAGTTTGCCATGTTGGCCTTGATTGCGGTTCAAGCGCCTGTGGCAGCTATTGCTATGACGGTCTTTTTGATCAATTTGCGTCTCTTTTTGTTGAGTTTGCATGCGTCAACCTATTTCCGTCATACCAGTCTCTGGCAAAATATCGGTATGTCTAGTCTCTTGACGGATGAGACTTACGGCGTTTTGATGGGTGAATTGGCCCATACAGACAAGGTCAATCCGATGTGGATGCACGGAAACAATCTCAACAGCTATGTGGCTTGGTTTGTGGGAACAGTAGTCGGAACGGCTCTAGGTGGTCTGCTGCCAAATCCAGAAATCTTTGGATTGGATTTTGCTCTGGTTGGGATGTTCATCGGAATTTTTGCTTCGCAATTCCAGATTATGCAAAGACGGATTCCTGTCCGCAATCTGCTCATTATCCTAGCAGTTGTTGCGGTGTCCTTCTTTTTACTCTTGACAGTGGTGTCTCAGTCGCTAGCTGTTCTGTTTGCGACGCTACTTGGTTGTACAATGGGGGTGGTTTTAGATGGTCAGTAAGTATCTTTTATTAGCAGTTATTTTCTCTGGTCTTGTGACTTGGATTCCCCGTATGATTCCCTTCATCTTGGTCAAGTATAAGGGTTTGCCTGCGATCGTTGAGCGTTTTTTGAAGTTCTTGCCCGTTTCTATTATCTTTGCCTTGATTCTTTCAAGCGTAGTGACAGGTAAGGTTGGTAGCCTGCCTCAAATTAAATGGCTAGACTTCTTAGCAGTCTTTCCAACGGCTTGGGTAGCCTTTCGCTACCGCAATCTAGTCGGAACAGTTCTCTTTGGAGTGGTCTTAATTGCAGTCTTGCGTTTGGTCTTTTAATACTCTTCGAAAATCTCTTCAAACCACGTCAGCGTCGCCTTACCGTAGGTATATGTAACTGACTTCGTCAGTCTTATCTCCAACCTCAAAACAGTGTTTTGAGCAGCCTGCGGCTAGCTTTCTAGTTTGCTCTTTGATTTTCATTGAGTATAAATCAGCCATAAAGAAAACCTATCACAGAGATAGATATCATATAATGGCGTAAATGCTCTTTTTCTGTTAAGATTATAAGGTATTCTATTTTGGAGGAAATGACATGAAAAAAATCGTTAAATACTCATCTCTTGCTGCCCTTGCGCTTGTTGCTGCAGGTGTGCTTGCGGCTTGCTCAGGTGGTGCTAAGAAAGAAGGAGAAGCAGCTAGCAAGAAAGAAATTATCGTTGCAACCAATGCTTCACCAAAACCATTCAACTATGAAGAAAATGGTGAATTGACTGGTTATGAAATTGAAGTGGTTCGCGCTATCTTTAAAGACTCTGACAAGTATGATGTCAAGTTTGAGAAGACAGAGTGGTCAGGTGTCTTTGCAGGACTTGACGCTGACCGTTACCAAATGGCAGTTAACAACATCAGCTACACTAAAGAACGCGCGGAGAAATACCTTTATGCAGCTCCAACTGCTAAAAACCCTAACGTTCTTGTAGTGAAAAAAGACGACTCTAGCATCAAATCGCTTGATGATATCGGTGGAAAGTCAACAGAAGTTGTTCAAGGGACAACATCAGCTAAACAGTTAGAAGACTACAACAAACAACACTCAGATAATCCAACTGTCCTTAACTACACTAGAGCAGACTTCCAACAAATCATGGGACGCTTGAGCGATGGTCAGTTTGACTACAAGATTTTTGATAAAATCGGTGTTGAAACAGTCATCAAGAACCAAGGCTTGGACAACTTGAAAGTTATCGAACTTCCAAGCGACCAACAACCTTACGTTTACCCACTTCTTGCTAAAGGTCAAGATGAGTTGAAAACATTTGTAGACAAACGTATCCAAGAACTCTACAAAGACGGAACTCTTGAAAAATTGTCTAAACAATTCTTCGGAGACACTTATCTACCAGCAGAAGCTGATATTAAATAATTTCTTGAGATCATCCATTCTGAGTAAGATGGGTGATTTCTCAATTTTTAAGTATATAGTTTTAAACTATATATCTGACTATCTAATAACAATTTGTGAAATCAAACAAATTGTGAGATACTAGTACGGTATTATTTTTAAGGAGAAAGAATCATGAAAATTAAAAAATGGCTTGGTGTAGCAGCCCTTGCTACAGTCGCAGGTTTGGCTCTTGCAGCTTGCGGAAACTCAGAAAAGAAAGCAGACAATGCAACAACTATCAAAATCGCAACTGTTAACCGTAGCGGTTCTGAAGAAAAACGTTGGGACAAAATCCAAGAATTGGTTAAAAAAGACGGCATCACTTTGGAATTTACAGAGTTCACAGACTACTCACAACCAAACAAGGCAACTGCTGATGGCGAAGTAGACTTGAACGCTTTCCAACACTACAACTTCTTGAACAACTGGAACAAAGAAAACGGAAAAGACCTTGTAGCGATTGCAGATACTTACATCTCTCCAATCCGCCTTTACTCAGGTTTGAATGGAAGTGACAACAAGTACACTAAAGTAGAAGACATCCCAGCAAACGGAGAAATCGCTGTACCGAACGATGCTACAAACGAAAGCCGTGCGCTTTACTTGCTTCAATCAGCTGGCTTGATTAAATTGGATGTTTCTGGAACTGCTCTTGCAACAGTTGCTAACATCAAAGAAAATCCAAAGAACTTGAAAATCACTGAATTGGACGCTAGCCAAACAGCTCGTTCATTGTCATCAGTTGACGCTGCCGTTGTAAACAATACCTTCGTTACAGAAGCAAAATTGGACTACAAGAAAGCACTTTTCAAAGAACAAGCTGATGAAAACTCAAAACAATGGTACAACATCATCGTTGCGAAAAAAGATTGGGAAACATCACCAA